>JAKSMD010000075.1 GCA_024400815.1 Bacteroidales bacterium
ATAGAACTATGAAAAAGACTCCTTTAAGTTCAACCGCATGGATGATATGCTGCATCCTTCTCTTTTGCGCCAGCAGCATTTTTGCCCAAAACGCAGATTCTTGTTTTGCCAAAGCTCCTTCTGAAGTGGGCATTGGGCAGACCTTCAAATACACCGTCACCACTTCCGAAAAGGGTGAAATCATCTCTTCTGACTTCGGCAAATTCGAAGTCATCAGTGGTCCGAGCATCGGCACCAGCACCTCCATATCGATGATGAACGGCAAAATCGACCAGAACACCAGCTACACCTACACCTATTATCTTTCTTGTGAAAAAGAGGGCGAGCATGCCATTCCAGGGGTAACCTTCACTTTTGACGGCCGGTTGGTGAAGAGCAACCTCATCATCGTCAATGTTGTAAAAGCGCCCAAAAATCAGCCACAAGAAGAACAAGCTGACAGTTGGTTCCATTTTGAGATGCCCGAGATGCCCTCCTTCGACCAGTTTGATTTCAGTTGGCCCTGGGGCAATCGTGGCAACGAGCAGCCCAACGACGAAGCCAAATCCAAGAAAAACGACAAGGTGCAAGTCGAAGATAAAATCAGCAAGGACGACATTTTTGTAAAGGCCAGCACCACCAAGTTAGAGGCCTATCAAGGCGAGGCCGTCATCGTCACGCACAAGTTATATGTCAAGAGTGAGTTAAGCAGTTACAGCATCCAGCGAGCCGTATTTGCTCCCACAGAAGATTTCTGGATGAATGCGCTTGAGCTCAGTCAACGTGAACAGAGCACCGAGACCCTCAACGGCAAGACCTACCTTGTCTATACCATCAAGCAGACGGCGGTATATCCCACCAAGGTCGGCAAGTTAGTGATACCGAAAATGGACTTAGGATTGATTGTCCGCGTGCCATCCACGGTCAAAGACCCCTTCTGGGGCACCGTTTCCACCTATAGGAACAAAGAAGTCAAGCTCACTGCAAACGAGTTACCGCTAAAGGTAAAGCCGATGCCCGGCACAAATTCCAGCAGCAAGACCGAAGTGGTCGGTGGGTTCACCATCACCTCCAACATCAACAAAACCAGCGTCCGCACCAACGAAGCGGTAGTGCTGACCATCACCGTTTCTGGCAACGGCAACTTGCATCATGTTGAAGCCGAGGACTTCAACCTTAATTTCCCGTCAGATTGCGATGTCACCTATCCCAAAATATCGGCACACATCTCTGCCAAGGGTGACATCATCACGGGTTCCAAGACCTTCCGCTACACCATCATTCCAAGAGAAGAAGGCACCTACTTGATTCCGGGAGCCACCTACACCTACTATGATTATGACAGCGGATCCTATAAGACCCTCACCACGCAGGACTACCAATTGGAAGTAACGCCAGGGAAAGCACGCGAAGAAGCGCCAGCCGACGAGAATGCGCCGAGGAAGAGCAAGCCGGCAAAGACATACAAGATCTAATGCCACAAGCAATTCTTGACAAAGTCCTATTGGGCACCCAAAGGAAAGAGGTTTCACAAGTTCATATTGGACCATTTGGGACCTCTTTTTTTCAACTTTTTTTTGTAAGTTTGCAGCCTTAAAAAAACAACTATGAAAAAAACGCTGGTACTCATTTGTGGACTGTTGCTGCTACTGACATCTGCCTGTCATCGAAAGGACAAGGTGGAGGCAGAGCCCCATTGGTTCAGGCACTACACGGTCTATAAGGCAGAAAAGCACCAGCAATTTTTCAACGAAAATTTTGACGATTTCCGCATCGACTCCAGCTATCAGGCATCCACAAAACAATATTACCAGGAACGCGATTTCACTCCTATTTGGACACTCAACGGTCTACAAGAGCACAAAGTAGATTCCCTATTGGCTTATCTGGAGCAGTCCTATCAGCACGGATTGCCGGCGTCCTATTTTGGATATGATGAACTTGTGCTGCTCATCGACTCCTTAAAAAAGCACACCATTCCAAACGACGACAACCTATACCGTTATCTTTCCAACTTGGAGATGAAGCTAACAACAGCCTATTTGCGTTACGCCACCGCGCTACAATTTGGTGCCACCGATCCGAAGGTTGCCAATGGTGGCAAATGGCTTTATCAAACCAACATGCCCGACTCCACCTTTTACCGAAAAGCCTTAGTTGCCAGCGAAAATTTTCTAAAGGCCCTGCAGGAGCTGCAGCCCAAGAATCCAATTTATAAGCGATTGCAGCAGGAGATGTTGCGACTCCGCCCTATTCAAGACACCTCATTTGTAGAAATTCCGGCCATCGTTGCCAAGATTGGAGACCACAATCCCAACCTCAAGCACGTCAGCCGCCGATTAAAAATAACCGGAGAGTTGCCCGCACAGTACAGAGACACGACCCTATTCACTTCCAAGTTACTGCAAGCCATCAACCAGTTCCGCAACGACAACAACATTCCGACGAGCGACAGTCTGGATCAAGAGACCATAGAGAAGCTGAACCGTCCCATCCATTACTATACGGACAAGCTGGCCGCCAACATGGAGCGACTCCGCTGGCAAGTCGCCCCGCAAAAAGGCGAGAACCACATTGCCGTCAACCTGCCCGACTTCACCTTGCAAACCTATTATGAAGGGGAGATGGTTTTCAAGACACGCATTTGCTGCGGCAAGACACAAAACCCCAAAGCAGACCCATCACGGATGAAAAACGGATTAGTGAAAGCGTTCAAGGCGGAGACACCGCTTTTGCATAGCGAAATCAACACCATCGTCCTCAATCCGGAATGGAGTATTCCCTACGACATCCTCAAAAACGAATATTATCCGAAACTCTGTCGCAGCAACACGGCCTGCGTCAAAAGGGAGCATCTCTATATTCGCGACCACCGAACAGGCAAGTTTGTGGTGCCGGATTCTATTGATTGGACCAAGGTCAGTCAGGACAACATTCCCTATCGTCTGTATCAGACCTCAGGTCGATACAATGCATTAGGTCAAGTGAAGTTCAGTTTTCCAAACAGTCAGTCAGTCTATCTGCACGACACCAACAACAAAGGGGCCTTCAAGCACCGCAAGAGGACCTTCAGTCATGGTTGTGTGCGTGTAGAGAATCCATTTGATTTGGCGGCCGTCATCTATGAGTTGAATGGTTACGACAGTCTTCGCACGGAGCAGTATGGCATACTAGTCGGGCAAGAGCCCGTCACAGAAGAAGGAGAGAAATACTTGGAGAAATTGCAGGAACGCGACTCCATCAGAGAAGCGAACCTCACGGACGAAGAGCGGCCATTCTACCGCAAACTTAAGCCGACAGCCATCTCCTTAAAGAATAAAATGCCCGTCTATATTGAATATTACACTTGTTTTGTCGGTGATGACAATCGCATCCAATACCGTGACGACATATACTACAAAGACGACAACATACTCACCCTGCTCAACCGACTTAAACCATGACCCAGCAACAATTCCACCAAAGATTTCTTGATTATTTCGGATTCACGCCCACAGAGAGCCAAGCGACGGCGATGCAATCGCTATCGGATTTCATCTACGAAAAGGGGGAGAATTTCCTTTTCATCTTGAAAGGTTATGCAGGCACAGGAAAGACCAGTTTAGTGAGTGCGCTCATCAAAGCATTGGAAGATGTGCATGTACGCACTGTCATATTAGCGCCTACAGGACGTGCAGCAAAGGTTATCTCGCAATATGCGGGGCGCAAAGCATACACCATCCACAAATGGATTTATCGTGTATCGGCACGCGATGGACTGCGCATGTTCACGCGCCGCGAAAACAAGCACACCCACACGCTCTTCATCGTTGATGAGGCTTCCATGATATCTGCAGACAGCAGTGCTGGTGAGATTCCCGGCATGGGCAGTCTGCTTGACGACTTGGTAGAGTTCGTATTCTCCAACCAGCACAACAGAATGCTATTCATTGGTGATGACGCCCAATTGCCGCCAGTGCAATCGGATGAAAGTCCCGCCCTAACCTCCGAATATATGCAGCACGCCTACGACGTTACCGTTCGTGGCAGCCGCCTCACCGATGTAGTCCGCCAATCTTTGGACTCTGGCATTCTATACAATGCCACCCTATTGCGCAACAAAATAAATGAGAGCGACAGTTCCTTTCCCCTTTTCAGCGGCAAAGAATTTGCAGACTTCGCGCGTGTGCCCGGCGGCGAGTTGGAAGACCTGCTCAACACCTTATACAACAACAACGATTGCGACGACATCGTTGCCGTGACACGGTCCAACAAGCGCGCATATCTGTTCAACAACGAAATTCGAAGTCGCATACTCTATCGTGAAAACCGTATTGCCACTGGCGATTATCTGATGGCTGTCAAGAATAACTACTATTGGATCGACGAGGGCTCCGAAGTGGGATTCATAGCCAACGGCGACATCATGGAAGTAATGTCCATACACAAGCAGCAAGAGCTCTATGGATTCACCTTCGCCGATGTATCTGTGCGACTGTGCGATTACCCCAACTACCCCGACATTGACATCAAGATAATATTGGAAAGTTTGGAATATGAAGGTCCATCCCTACCCTTTGAGGAGACGCGCAAATTGTACGAAGCCGTTGCAGAAGACTACCAGGATGAAGCCAACAAGCGATTGCGGCATTTGAAAATCAAAAACGACCCCTACCTCAATGCAGTGCAAGTCAAGTTTGCCTACTCCCTCACATGCCATAAGACCCAAGGCGGTCAATGGAAGCACGTGCTGGTTGACCAAGGGTATCTCACCGAAGAAAATTTAGATCGCGAGTATATGCGTTGGCTATACACCGCCGTTACTCGTAGCACCGAGAATGTCTATCTCATCAACTTCGACGACCAGATGTTCGGTCGAGAGGAGTGATGCCGTTGGCCATTAGCATTTTGGAGTCCCCCACTCTACTTTTCTACCTTTCTACTTCTCTACTTTTGAGACTTTGACCATTGACTTTGACTTTGACTTTTTGCCTTCGGCTGCCATTAGCCGTTAGCACTTTGGAGTTCCCATAATTGTCAATTATCAATTATCCATTCTCAATTTTCAATTTGACTTTTTGGGAGTCGCTGTTTAAACATTAAACTTTAAACCTTAAACTTTAAACATTGACCATTGACCATTAGCATGCGGAAGGGCACGCCCAAATCATAATAAATAATGTGTTGCATGATTTTACAAGTCACTGATATAATTTGTATTTTTGCCGCTCAAATATAAAATCATCACTCATGAAAAAGATTCTGGTTACAGGTGGCGCTGGTTTTATTGGTTCACATTTGTGCGAAGCGCTCTTAAATCAAGGCAATGAAGTCATCTGCCTGGACAACTATTTCACTGGCAGCAAGCAGAACATCGTGCATTTACTGAGCAATCCCTACTTTGAACTCATCCGCCACGATGTGACTATGCCTTTTTTTATTGAAGTTGATGAAATCTACAATTTGGCATGTCCGGCCTCGCCTGTCCACTATCAGTACAATCCCATCAAGACCGTAAAGACTTCAGTAATGGGCGCCATCAACATGTTAGGATTAGCCAAGCGCATCAAGAGCAAGATTTTGCAAGCGTCGACCAGCGAAGTGTACGGAGATCCCATCACGCATCCGCAGCCAGAAGAGTATTGGGGCAATGTCAATCCCATCGGCATCCGCTCTTGTTACGATGAAGGCAAACGCTGCGCCGAGACGCTCTTTTTCGACTATCACAGGCAGAACAACGTACGCACCAAAGTGGTCCGCATCTTCAACACCTACGGTCCGCACATGCATCCGCACGATGGTCGCGTAGTCTCCAACTTCATCATGCAAGCTCTTCACGACGAGGACATCACCATCTACGGCGACGGTTCTCAAACGCGCAGTTTCTGTTACTGCGACGACCTTGTGCGCGGGCTCATAGCCATGATGGACACGGATGATTCCGTAATCGGTCCCATCAACCTTGGCAATCCGCACGAATTCACCATCAAGCAACTCGCAGAAATGACCATCGAGCTTACGGGATCAAAGTCAAAAATCGTGTACTTGCCTGCTGTGGCCGATGATCCCACACAACGCCAGCCCATCATCAACAAGGCAAAGGAAATACTAGGTTGGGAGCCCACCATTGAGCTCCGCGAAGGATTGCAAAAGACCATTGACTATTTCAAAAACTTAGAAATGCGATAGGTCGTGTACTACTAATTGTCCTCTAAGATTTCAAGCAATTCTTTGTAGGTGAAAATATCGGACAGAACAGCCCCTGTTCGAGCATTGCGATAGCAGTATTCCAAATTCATCTTGGCATTAGCCACTGCCTTAATAAAGGATTGATCCAACGGGCCAGCGACTTGAATCACATTTCTATTGGAAAAATGAATATAATATTTGACCGAAGGAGAGGTAAAGTCAAATTCCGTATTCTCAGAGTCAAACAGATAGTAATAGACCACGTTATCACCGACAATTTTGACTGAATCCACACGCGTAACTTCATCCACCTGCACGGGCAAGGCGGGTTGCATCAAGGAGACTTGGTCCTCCACTTGCATACGGGCATTTTCCGAAGAGGCAGTGACGTTCTTCTCACTAAAAGCAGATTTGATTTCATCAGAAGAGATCTGCCATTTGTATTCCTCATCTGCAATATCAAAATCAAAACAGATGCTGGCGTTCATTTGCTGTAGCATTTGAATCAACGAGAAGGAGTCTTCGCTGCTGGGATTCAACAGTCTACGAACCATTTGTTGTTTTATCAAATCATAATCAAAATGGGCAGGTTTTTCAGAAATACGGAACTTGTAGGTCAGGACCTTATCTTTATACGAAACCGATGTCATCCAAATAGAATCGCCCAAATACATCGGGCAGTTTTCTCGTGTAACAGATTCCATCTCATAGGACAAGGCTTCATCTTTCACATTGTTCTCCAAATTGGAAACAAACTGATCATTTTCTATGTCAGAATCGGAAATAGAAGCCGCAGATTTCAAATCATCTGTTGTCAGATTTAAGACATGGCCACGATGAGTATTATCCTCCAACATGGCAACTCTCATTCCTTTTACGCAATCCCACAAGGAAGCGAGGATGGCAGGATTCTCTCCAATTTCTTCCAGATATTCCCGCATGCCATTTTCCAAAATATAGCGTCCCATCAAAGCAAAAGTACTTTTATAGATCTGCTCATTCTCACTCAATGTAGAGAAATCCATCATTTTTTCATGCAACAAGAGGGACAATCCGATGACGCCATCTTCAAAAGAAATTTCATCCATCACGCCCATATTGTCATTCAATGGAAACGGAGTGGAGTCGTCCAACAAATCCACATAGGTTTCCAAGATCGGCAGCAATTTGGCCGCATTGTTAGATTGGGAGAATAAGCCGGCAAAGGGCAAGAGCAGGAGGAAAAAGACGGCTATTTTTTTCATGGCAAAGGGGGGGGGGCTACAATAAAGCAATCAAGACATAAAGCCAATGTGCGGCGATACCAGCGAAGAGTCCGCCGATGGTATGAGCGCCGATTGCTTTAGATATCAATTTACGATAGCCCATAGAGTCGAGCATAGCCGTATGCGTGCTCAAGTAGCCGCTCCAGCACATACCCATAGCGGTAAAAACAGCAATTGCATTGTTATCGATAATGCCTTGGGCAATAAAGCGAGGCACCAAGCCCAAAGCCGCACCCACGGCACCTAATGCCGTAATTGGGAAGGAAATCAACTCAGGGCTATTAAATCCGAAGAGCCAGCGGAAGATAAAATCGATTTTATCGGCGGCCCAAGTGATGACTGGGACGCCTTCGTAAGCAGCACCCGTATAGACGCCGCCTTCGCCGCTCGGGCCGAAGGTCATCATCATCACAATCGTAGAAATCACAAGAACGCCCGGGATGATAGCTACGCCAATACCGACGCCATCCTTGCCACCGTCTAATATAGAGTTGAGGAAACGCATAAATACGCTGCCTTCGCTTTTGAAAGTGATGCTCTGCTCATCGCCTGATTCTTCAGACACGGGGGCGTCGAGTTCAGGATAACTCTTGAGGGTAAATCGTTGCATCAAACGCGTAGAGATGATGCTGCCGATGATAGCGCCGACAATGCCCACCAAGGCACCCTTACCATAGCCCAAGCCCGTCATGAAGGCGAGGACCACAAGACCCATGCCGAACGCCGTGCCGAAATTCGTCAAGGAGACCAATTGGTATTTCTTGAAATAGCGACTAAAGTTTTTATCTTTAGAGAGCGTAATAATTGCTGGATTGTCGCTCAAGAAAGTCATAACCGCACCCAAAGCTGCCACGCCGGGCAGATTGTACAACGGCTTCATAAAGGGGCGTAAGATGTTTTCCATCAAGCGAACCACGCCAAACTCAGCAAGCAATTTGCTGATAGCGCCCATCAACACGCAGATAGCCATAATGTAGAAAACCGTCTCCAACAAAAGATGGTAGGCCGTCTGCATAAACGTGTTCAACATGTGCGGCAAAGTCATACGATATGCCAACAGTCCGAAAAAGGCAAAAAAGATAATCAGAAAGATTATGGCTTCTATCGATCTTTTGCTTGTAAACTTCATAGGAGATTTAAGTTTTAATTTTGACTCCACACGACTAAAGAATTTCTCTGAGTTTTGCGTGTATTCTACGGTGTGACGAGAACGATTTTTCATTTATTGCGTAAATATTTCAAAAAGTTAATATTCCAAGAAATTCCCGCATTCACCATAAGGTTATGGGAAATTGATGTTATACCGGTATTTTTAGATTTAGCAGTTTGATCCTGCCAATCATTTTCCGTACAGAAGTCAGCCAGATAACCATGGATACGCACATCCGGGCATTTTTTAGGACGCAATTCGAAACCAATACCGCCATAGAAGTACTGTTGTCCAGGGGTTGCCAACCAATCCCACAAATCGCCAGTCTGAAGATAGTGGTTCCATTCTTCCGCATCTTTATTTTGTTCGTATGCGCCTTTGGCAAAAAGGCTGAACTGGTCATTCACGAAGTAGTCGGCTCTGCAAACCACGCCGAAGTCCTTCATCAGTTGTCGAACAGAATTGGCGTGGTGCATCAAATCCAAATAAAGGCACCACTTATCGTAAGACAGTTTATTGCCCAATGCGATATAGTTCATAAAATGGCCGACCTTATCGCGTTGGAACATGCTGATAGAATAGAGGGTATGGAAATGATTGAAGTCACCATTCCACAAGAAATTATAGCTCAGCAAAGAACTTTGTCCAAAAGGAGAGCCATAATGGAGATAGGGTGAATTAGCGACTTGAAGGCGCAGGGTGTTTTTGCCATCCTTGGATTTATAGGTTGCGCCGAAAGCAAGTTGAAAGCAATAGAACTGATCCCAATAATAGGAATTGAACAGCACGTCTATCGGGGCCGCATCATATTCATAGCCACCGACTGCAAGTGCCTCTTTACCGACACGGAGACTCCATTGGTCATTGATATGATAATCCAGATACAAGAAATCCGTATTGTCGAAGAAAGTCACGCTGCCTGGGTTAGCGACAATGCGTTGGCGGAAATAGTACGAAAAATGCTTGCCCAAGTTACCGCCCACATGGATATTAAAATATTTGCCCGTAAAACCGTACGTATCGTTCCAATGTGCCACATCTCCATTGGAGTATGAGGACATTTGGTGCTGATAGTTCAATTCTGCGCGCACTTCCATACGAAGTGTGGTAAAGAAAGGAATAGAATCCTTTTGAGCGAAAAGCGAGCTTGAGAAGCAAATCAGTACGGCGAGTAACGCAATTCTGCGTGAAGTGCCAAAAATGCCAGCACGATGTTTCGGCTGGCACTTTGGATCGAAATCATTCAATTCCATATTTTAAAAATCGTTAATAATTAGACTAAGTTAGCAAAGCCCATGAAAGCCATTGCGAGGATACCAGCGGTAATCAAAGCGATTGGCACGCCGCGCATGCCCTTCGGGATTTCCACGAGTTCTAATTGTTCGCGGATACCGGCGAAAATCACGATAGCGACAGTGAAGCCGATAGCGATGGCAATAGCATACAAGGTGCTGTCGATGATAGAGAAACCATGTGCTGCAATAATCGGTTGTTCGGTAACCTTAATAGCGATACCTAAAGCGGCGCAGGTGGTGGTAATCAATGGAAGGTAAACGCCCAATGCTTTATACAAAGAGGGACTTAATTTTTTCAACATAATCTCAACCATTTGAACCAAAGCCGCAATAACGAGAATGAAGACAATCGTCTGCAAGAAGGTAATGTTCAAAGGTACGAGTACGAACTTCTGCAAAGAGGAGGTCACCAAG
>JAKSMD010000076.1 GCA_024400815.1 Bacteroidales bacterium
GGAAATACGATGCGCTGCGGCCCTACATCGAATTGATGCACAACTAGGTATTTTACAAGAACTTCTATGTTTTACACCGGGAGAGGATCCCTGAGGGGAAGCCTATTGTGGCCATTTCAAACCACCAGAATGGGTTGAGCGATGCTTTGGGTATTCTGTTCTCCTTTTCCAAAGACAAACGTCATCCTGTGTTTATTGCGCGTGGCGACATCTTCAAAAATCCTGTAGCTGCCAAGGGGCTATACTTCTTGCGCATCATGCCGGCCTTCCGTCGTCAAGATGTGGGCATGGCCAATGTCAAGCACAACGAAGAAATATTTGACCAATCCGCAAAGATACTGAACGACAACGGCGTAGTGGCGTTATTTCCCGAAGCAGGACACCAAGACCGTCATTTTTTAGGCACCTTCAAAAAAGGATTTGCCCGCATGGCATTCCGCGCTGCTGCCCTCCGCGATTTCAAAGATCCCGTATATGTGCTGCCCATGTCCAACCACTACACCAACTACTTCAGTGTGCAAGGGCAATTGGTCATGACCATTGGCGAGCCCATTGACATATCCTATCTGTATGACACCTACAAAGAGAACCCCAATCTCGCCCTCAAGCAGCTCACAGACCGCGCTCGCGAAGTAGTGGAAAGCTTAATGTTAAACATCAAAACCAAAGAGTTTTATGAAGAATACGAAATGCTCTGCGAAATCTTCAGTCGGGAAATGCTTGTCAAAGAGGGGGTGGCCTTCAACTATCTACCCAGCCAATTGGATGCCAGCAAACGCATTGTTGCCCGATTAGAGGCATTGGAACAAGAAGATCCTGAAAAGCACGCCAAAATCATGGACGACACCTACCAATATATCCGCGCCATCGAAAAGCTGAACCTGCGCGATTGGATTTTCGCCCAAAAGATGTCCCTTTGGGGATTCCTCGGCCGCTGTCTGATGGCCATCCTGCTCTCTCCGGTTATCATTATCGGCTGGTTGTTGTACCTCATTCCTTTTAACGCCAGCTATTTGATAACCAGAAACATCAGCGACCCGATGTTGCATTCATCATTTCATTTTGCCATTTGGACACTCGTCACCTACCCGATTTGGTTTATCATCATATCCTTGGTCGTCGGCTTCACCACTCATCTATGGTGGATTATCCCCATCCTATTTTTCATCTGCTTGCTGACCGTCATCTACTATTTCCGTGGCAAGACCTTGGTGAAGAAATTGTTCAACCGGCTGCGCCGATTCGCCTTCTGGTACCGCGGCGACTATCGCTACAAAAAAGCCGTCAAAAACCGCCAAGAAATCATCCAAATGATGCACGAAGTTATGGGATAAAGCCATTAGCCATTGGGCTATTGGTATTTTGAACATTAACCTTGACTCTTGGGAAGCTTTCTTTAAACTTTAAACCTTTAACTTCTCACTTCTCACTTATAACATAAAACTATGACGCTCAAAGAACTACCTACAGGAAAATCGGCAATTGTTCAGACTGTCGGAGGGGAAGGCCCCAACCGACAACATTTTCTGGACATGGGTCTCATTCCAGGCGTTATTGTCACATTAGTGAAATACGCTCCCATGGGCGACCCTATGGAACTCATGCTGCATGGTTACTCACTCACCTTGCGTTTGGCAGACGCCGAATTGATAGAAATCACACCTTATGAAGGCAAGTCCGACCACGCAACTACTTGTTCCAAACAAGATAACACCCCCTACATAGACTCATTACATGAGCACAACTCCCACCCTGGACTTGGTGAGGAAGGCAAATACCACTCTAAAGAGAATGAGCATCAGCTGCCCAAAGGCACGCAATTGACCTTTGCTTTAGCAGGACAGCAGAATTGCGGCAAGACCACTTTGTTCAATCAGATGACGGGGGCCAACCAGCATGTCGGGAACTTCCCCGGCGTCACCGTTGACCGCAAAGATGGTTCTATCAAAGGTTATCCACACACCACCCTCACAGACCTTCCCGGCATTTACTCACTATCCCCTTACACCGAAGAAGAACTCGTCACCCGACGATTCCTCATGGAAGAAAAGCCCAAAGCCATCATCAATGTGGTTGATGCCTCCAACATTGAAAGGCACCTCTACCTTACCATGCAACTGATGGAATTAGATATTCCTATGGTATTGGCACTCAACATGATGGATGAATTACACAACAATGGCGGCAGTATTCGTGTCAATGAGATGGAACGCATCCTCGGCATACCTGTCGTGCCCATCTCCGCAGCACACAACCAGGGTATTGACGAACTTGTGGAGCACGCGCTGCACATAGCCAAGTATCAGGAAGTACACGCCTTACAAGACTTTTGCAAAAAGGAAGGCAGCAGCGCACCGATACACCGCTGTTTGCACAGCATCATGCACCTAATTGAAGACCACGCCCAACGCGCCGGCATTCCCATTCGATTTGCAGCCAGCAAGTTAGTTGATGGCGACGAAGAAATCTTGGAATCGCTTCAACTGGATCAAAATGAAAAAGAGATGCTGGAACATATCCTCTTGCAAATGGAGGAAGAACGCGGCATGGACCGTTCCGCCGCAATGTCAGACATGCGCTACGCCTTCATCGACGAATTGTGCGCGAACACCATCGTGAAACCTGTAGAGAGTAAAGAACGTATCCGCAGTCGGAAAATTGACGAATTTCTAACGGGCAAATGGACCGCCATCCCCATTTTCGTTTTAGTAATGTGCTTAGTGATATGGTTATCCATCGATGTGCTGGGTTCCCCGCTACAGCAGCTGCTCAACCGCGGTTTTGAGGCGCTTTCTGGCTTATGCGAAAAAGGCATGGTACAAAATAATGTGAACCCCGTCATCACCTCCCTGTTCATCGACGGCATATTCGGAGGCATTGGATGTGTGCTGAGTTTTGTGCCCATTATCATTATACTATTTTTCTTTCTTAGTCTAATTGAAGACAGCGGATATATGGCCCGTATTGCCTTTGTCACGGACAAACTATTACGTCGTATTGGTCTTTCCGGGCGCAGCATTGTACCACTGCTCATCGGATTTGGCTGTTCAGTTCCCGCCATCATGGCCACTCGAACCCTGCCTTCTGCCCGCGACCGTATCAAGACTATTCTCCTTACCCCATTTATGAGTTGCTCCGCGAAGATTCCTATTTATGCCTTCTTCTCGGCAGCATTCTTTCCGAAACACGGAGGTCTGGTGCTCATCGGGCTCTACCTGCTCAGCATCATCATTGGCATCCTCTTCGCCATCATTTCCAAACATCTGGGCGACAAGAGTCAAGCCGCGCCCTTTGTTATGGAATTGCCCAACTACCGCATGCCGCGCATCAAAAATGTAGGACACCTCTTATGGGATAAAACCAAAGACTTTGTACAAAAGGCCTTCACCGTCATCTTAGTTGCCACCGTCATTATATGGTTTTTGCAGACCTTCAGTTTCCGTTTCGAAATGGTAGAAAATGGCGAAGGCAGCATGTTAGCATGGATGGCCGGATGGATTGCGCCTTTATTCAAACCCATCGGATTGGGCGATTGGCGTATTGTAACCGCTTTGATATCCGGATTTTTAGCGAAAGAAAGTGTTGTGGCCTCCATCGAGTTGCTGAACATCACATCCATTTTCACCACGGCATCAGCTGTTTCTATGCTGATTTTCTGTTTGCTCTACACCCCCTGTGTTGCCGCCATCAGTGCGGTAAAACGTGAGCTGGGCAGCAAGTGGACCCTCTTCGTCGTCATCTTCCAATGCGTCATCGCTTGGATTTTCGCCCTCCTCGCCTACCTTATTGCGGGAATAGTGGCATAAAGGACACCCCCAATAGTCAAGGTCAATGTTTCAAGGGCTAAAGTGAGAGGTCAATTGACAATTGATAATTTAGGGACTCCCAAAATGGTCAATGTCAATGTATAAAGTCAATGTATAAACGGCTAATGCTAAAAGCAGAAATGGTCAATGGCCAATCAAGGTTCGGCCAACGTAAAAGAGCAGGAAGCCTGCCACAATGCTGACGCACACATAAAGCATCGGCATCAGCCATTGTCCATTGTTCATCATGCGGAAGGCATCTGCTGTAAACGTGGAAAAGGTCGTGAATGCGCCACACAATCCAACCGTCAGCATCAAATAGAGTCCTGGATTAAAATGCGTATTTTTTTCGCCGAGTCCCATCAGCATGCCCAACAAGAAGCATCCTATGAGATTTACCAACAGCGTACCCCAGGGCAGTGAAGTCCAACGCCAATGTAGGCAAAGCACGCCAACCAAATAACGTAATGCAGCCCCGACAGAACCGCCCAACATGACATATAAAATATTTTTAAGCATAGCAAAAATAATAGCGCTGCAAAAGTAACAAATTGTGAGCGTTTTTTCCGACTTTTCCAAAATTTCTCCGAAAAAGGCTCAGAATCGACTTTATTCATTTTCGCAAATAAATGTCAAAACACATTGATAACATAAATACTGAATTTGAGCAAACAAATAACTGTTTTTATCAACCTTTTGACCGCCTTTAGCCAATCCGTAAAAAGTTACGCCAAAACCAGCTTCAACCACAGTATTCATAAGAAATGCTGCTTTTCACAAATTCATTTTTGGAAATTTTCTTAAGCAAAAGGGTCCTGCATCAAATCCGATTTTCATATTAAAAATCGATTGTTTTTATCAATAGTATTTTAGAACAATTAGATTTTTCAAATACGATTTTCCGTTGTTGATTTGCGACGTGGTTTTTGAACGAAACCTCATCGTAAATTTCAACAACAAAAAAATCAAATGTTATGGAAAAACAAATGTTTTGTTTTCAATGTCAAGAGACGGCAGGTGGCAGTGGATGCACCATCAGCGGGGTTTGCGGCAAGCAAGCATCCGTAGCCAACGCTTTAGATTTACTATTATTTGCCACACGTGGGGTAAGCGTGATGAGCACGATTTTGCGCAAAGCAGAATCCTTTGTCTCGCCAGAAGTCAACCATTATGTGACAGATGCGTTGTTCACGACCATCACCAACACCAACTTTGACGAGCGCTGTATCATCAAAAAGATACAACGAGGGTTTGCCATCCGCAATTTATTGCTCATCACTGCATCGCAACAGGAGTTAGAGATTCCCGATGTAGATGAAGTATTATGGAATGGCGACCTTGGGACATACGCTCAGAAGGCCAAGGAGGTCGGCGTGTTGCGCCACAGCGACAGTGACATTCGCTCACTGATTGAGCTCATCACTTACGGATTGAAGGGCATTGCCGCCTATCAAGCGCACGCTCACAATCTGGGTTACGAAGATGACCGCTTGGACGAATTCGTCCAAAGAACCCTATCCAATCTCTGCACCATGGAGTTATCCATGGACGAGTTGCTCGGATACGTATTAGAGACGGGCGAGCATGGCGTGCAAGCCATGGCTTTATTAGACCGGGCCAACACCTCCACATACGGCAATCCCAGCATCACCAAAGTCAACATCAGCGCAGGGCAGCGTCCCGGAATCTTAGTCAGCGGGCACGATTTGCGCGACTTGGAAATGCTTTTGGAGCAGAGCATTAACAGCGGCATTGACATCTACACGCATGGCGAGATGTTGCCAGCCAACTACTATCCGTTGCTAAAGCAATACCCGCACTTACATGGCAACTACGGCAGTTCCTGGTGGCATCAACGCGAAGACTTCGCCGCCTTCAACGGTCCTATCCTCCTAACTTCCAATTGTCTGGTGCCCATTCAAGAGACCACCAGCTATCGTGGAAGACTCTTCACCACCAATTCTGTTAGTTTTCCGGGATGTCCGCACATTTCCGCCAACAATGACGGGCACAAGGACTTCTCCGACCTCATCACCGTCGCCCAGCACAGTCTCCCACCCCAGCCCATAGACTATGGCAGCATCACCGGGGGCTTTGCGCACCATCAGATGAAGAAATATGCCGACCGCATAGTCGATGCCGTCAACAGCGGGGACATCCGCCACTTCTTCGTCATGGCCGGCTGCGACGGACGCCATCGTAGCAGAGAATACTACACCGATTTCGCGCTGAAGTTGCCCAACGACAGCATCATCCTCACCGCCGGTTGTGCCAAATATCGCTACAATCGACTCAACTTGGGCGAAATCAACGGGATTCCTCGAGTACTCGATGCCGGACAATGCAATGACGCCTACTCTTTAGTCTTGACCGCCATCACCTTGCGCGACATTTTGGGACTTCGCGACATCAACGAGTTGCCCATCGTCTATAACATCGCCTGGTACGAACAAAAGGCGGTCATCGTGCTACTCTCCCTTCTTGCGTTAGGAGTCAAGAACATCATCCTCGGTCCTACTTTGCCTGCTTTCATCTCCCCCAACATCTTGCAGATCCTCATTGACAAGTTCGGACTCAGCGGGACCCTGCCCCATGCTGAAAGCTATTGGAAAGCAACAGAACCCGTAGAAGAGCAATCTTGCTCCGTCATCCTCAACGAATAAACAGATCAACATTATGAACAAATATCAACCTGATGTGTTTCGTTCACAAAGCGTCACGCATCCCAAAAACTCAAAACAATGATTAGCAATAAAATAGCCGCTCTGCTTAACGAGCAAATCAACAAAGAACTGTTTTCGGCCTATCTTTACTGGGATATGAGCCATTATTTTGAAACCCGCGGATTGGACGGATTCGCCCAATGGTACATGGTGCAAGCGGAGGAAGAATATGACCATGCGCAACGCATCTATCGTTATCTGGTGGACAACGACATCTGCGTCACCCTGACCGCTATAGAAACGCCGTCGCGCAAATACGAATGCGTCATGGATGTACTGCAATCGGCCTATGAGCATGAAGAGTACATCACCGAAAGCATCCACAATCTATATTGCGCAGCGCACCAAGAAAAGGACTTGCGAACCATGGAATTCCTCAACTGGTTTATCAACGAGCAAGCGGAAGAAGAAACCCATGCGCGCAGCATGATCGACAAGATGAAACTTTTCGGCAATGACGGCAAGGGATTATACCAACTCAACCGCGAGTTCGGTAAAAGAAATTCAGAATAGTCTTAAAAACAAGACCTTAAAAATCAAACATTACATTCACTAAAAACAACAAAGCAATGAACACACAATTTTATCGCTGCGAAATTTGCGGCAATGTCGTAATTAAAACCGTTGACTCCGGCATATCTGTAGTATGCTGTGGAGAAGAAATGGAAGAATTGATTCCCAAGACCAATGACACTGGGGTAGAAAAGCATCTGCCCGTCGTCACCAAGTTGAACGAAAACACCTACAAGGTAGATATTGGCAGCACCGAGCATCCGATGATGCCCTCGCACTACATTCAATTCATCTACTTGGAGACCACCCATGGCGGACAAATCGCCTATTTGTCACCCAACGACAAACCGACGGCCACGTTCCACACAGAAGACAAAGTGACTGCGGTATATGAATTCTGCAGCATTCATGGTCTTTGGAAAACCGAAGTAAAATAATTATTAACCCGTAGAGACGGTGTTTCGGCGCCGTCTCTACACAAATTTGCAAAACGATGTTCAATGGATTTCTTTTTCACGGATTATCATGGGAGACCATAATGATGTGGATTGGGGTAACCTTAGCGCTCATCGTAGCGAACGAATTATCCCGAAAGCACAAATGGGTTGCACTCTTCTTTTTTGTAGCCCTCCCCATCATTTTACCTTTCGTATTATGGATACCACACACTGCAACACCTGGCTCGGGCGCCAGTACGGGCACTTGGTTTCACTGGGTGAAAGTTTATTCTGCTGTAGCGGGTTGTTTGGGATTTATGCTCATCCGATATTGGGACACCTCCGGACGACAGAATGTAGCGGAAGGAGAAACGCCCTACGGAACGAAAGCCCCAAAAGCCCTACTTTTCTTTCCACCTTTAATATTGGCCGTCAACATCTTGGAAGCCTGCATCCGCGATTTTCAAGTTTACGGCATGCATGCAACCGGACAGGTTATCGATGGGGTTGTCATGATATCCGGTCCATGGAACATCATGAACGGCATTGCGGGCATACTCAACATCTTGGCTATCTCAGGATGGGTAGGCATAAAAATCTCTAAAAAAGAGAGTCGCGACATGCTCTGGCCAGACATGATGTGGTTCTGGATTATCGCCTACGACCTTTGGAATTTCGCATACGTATATAACTGCGTTTCCGACCACGCCTTCTATGCTGGGGCCGCCTTATTGGTAGCCTGCACGATACCGGCATTCTTCATCAGACGCGGTGCATGGTTGCAGCACCGTGCGCACACCTTAGCCCTATGGATGATGTTCACCATGAGCGTTCCGATGTTTGTAGATAGTCCGCGCTGGGGGGTACCCGCCTCCCATGATCCCAAAGCGCTCTTCGCTGTCAGCTTTCTATCTCTTATTGTAAACATTGCCGTTACCGCCTACCATTTTCTCACCATAGCGAAAGACAAACGCAATCCTTTCAGACAGGAGGTTTACAAATTATGATAACCGCATTGTTACTCGTCTTACTCATCCGCACTTTTACCCGTAGAGGCGCTCGCGGTTGCGCCTCTACTTCTTGCAAAAATGCCCATTAACATTTTTCAAATTTCGTAACAAAACTGTCAAAATTATGAGCAAACAAGACAAAAACATCAGCATTTCTGCCAAAGACGCCTTCATTGGATATTTGCTTTTGGCTTGCACGGTCCTCTCGCTAATCATTGCCAACACGAACTTGGGCATGAACTATTTGGAACTATGGAATCATCCTATTGGCGGGCATGAGTTATCGTCCTGGATCAACGACGGACTCATGGCCATCTTCTTCCTACTGGTAGGATTGGAATTGAAGCGTGAATTTCTCTATGGAGAGCTTAAATCCATCAAGCAGGCAACCTTACCGCTGGCCGCTGCCATCGGCGGAATGCTCGTACCTGCGGTCATCTATCTTATCTTCAACTGGGGGCAGGACGCCCTTCGTGGCTTCGGAATCCCGATGTCCACGGACATCGCATTCGTCATCGCCATCATAGCCATCTTAGGATCACGCGTGCCGCCTGCCCTTAAAGTCTTCTTAACGGCCTTAGCGGTCATCGACGACCTCGGTGCCGTGCTGGTCATCGCCATCTTCTACACCGCCCATTTCAGTCTGCCCCACCTTATGTTAGCCATATTGCTCTTCATCACGATGGTTTTGTTTGGTCAAATCGTCAAGCCGAAAACCAGAGGCGTCGAGAACATCATCACCTTAACCTTGTTAGTTGCCAGCACCGGGCTATGGTTTCTAATCATGAAGGCGGGCATTCACGCCAGTGTCAGCGGCATCTTAGTGGCGCTCACCATTCCTTCCTACAAAGGAAGTTCAGATGCGCCGTCCGCACGATTGGAGCGTTATCTGCACAAGCCCGTCTATCTGCTCATACTCCCGCTGTTCGTACTCTCCAACACGGCAATTCCATTGAGTCACCTGATGACTGGAAGCGCCAACGACTTTTTCTCACAATCACATATAGCCGGCATCGCCATGGGACTCTTCCTCGGCAAGCCCTTAGGCATCCTATTGGGCGTATGGTGGGCACTCGTACGCGGTTGGGGCAAGCTGCCGGAGGGAGTACAAATCCGACACATCGTCGGGGCTGGATTTTTAGGAGGCATCGGCTTCACCATGGCCATCTTCATCACCTCGCTGGCCTTTGGCAACAGTCCAACCGCAGACTCCGCCAAGATTGCCATCATCGGCACCTCGGCATTAGCTGCCAGTTTAGGATACTGCATTCTAAATAAAACATCATTTCAATAAATAATAATATTCTTATTTTTGCATTTTATAAAATAGAACAGCAACACAAAAGAACACTAACCAATAAAATCTTATCAAAATGAAAGATATTGACATTCAAGCATTGCGCAACCTCACATATGGTCTATTTGTCTTGACCAGTCGTGTCAACGAAAAAGACAATGGCTGCATCATCAATGTGGCCGCACAAGTTACGGAAAATCCCATGCGCATCACCATTGCCATCAACAAGAACAACTATTCGCACGACCTCATTTTAGCAAGCCGCCAATTCAACCTCAATATGTTAACAGAAGAAACACCGATGCGCATATTTGAGCATTTCGGGTTTCAAAGCGGTCGAAATGTAAACAAATTTGAGGACTGCACTTGGGCGGCGCGTTCTGCAAACGGCATCCTCTACTTGTCCCAGTTCATCAACGGCCACATCAGCGGCGAAGTCGAGCAAACGGTTGACTTAGGCAGTCACACGCTCCTC
>JAKSMD010000077.1 GCA_024400815.1 Bacteroidales bacterium
ATTTCATTTTATTTGATAAATGCAATTACATCCCCTTTTTGAACCTTTTCACCTTGTTTCACAAGCACTTCAATCAACTTGCCAGCGTATGGGGCGCGGACCTCTTCTTGACCATAATAAGCTTGGATGAAGCAGACGATATCGTTTTCTTTATAGGCAGTTCCCAATGGTTTAGCCATGGATTGTTCTTCCACTGCAAGTTCCCATATCATCTGACCGGAAACTGGAGCGACAATCATTTTGGCATCGGGTTCCTTTGCCAAAACCTTATCAATTACTTCCTGTTTTACGACTTCGGGCAGTTTGACGATTTTGACCACCTCGCGCACATTGGATTTTTCCTTTGCTTGTGCAAGCGCCATTTCAAAATTCTTCTTTGCTCTACCCTCTTTGTAATCGATATATTGGCGTTCGTGCATAGCCAATTCAAAGAGTTCTTCATCGTCCGGGCCGCAATCCCAGCCTTTTTCTTCCATCATAGCGCGATATTTTGGAAGTTCATCAGGATAGTTGTCTTGTGGCACGCCGTCAAAGAATTCAAAACCTTTTTCCTTGGCCAGTTCAAGGATTTCAGGAGCCAACGGTCCCGGCAGGCGACCGCAGCGGCCGAGAATCATATCCCACATCTTATCATCCATATTGGAATAGCGTGGTTTTCCTTGGGCTTCGGCCAAGATATTCATCAATGCGATATTTTTCACATATTGGCTAAACGGAGTCACCAAGCCAGGGGTACCCACGCGCGGCCATACATATTGGACTTCATCAAACAGCTTCACGAGCAATTCATCCTCGGAGAGTTCCTTCTGGTGATTTTGGCGCAAAGCCATATTGATAGCATCTTTCAGACCTTTCAAGTCTGCCATCATAGAGCCCATCATGCCGCCCGGAAGGCCACAGCCCAGCAAGAGAGAAGTACAGATTTTATTCTTTGGCTCAATAAAATAGCCCAAGAAGTCATCCATAAATTTCTGAGTTAAAGCACGAGCTTCCATATAAGCCGTCATATCGATGTCCTTCACTTCAAATCCAGCGTCACGCAACATAGCTTGGACAGCGATGACGTCTGGGTGAACCATACCCCAGGAGAGCGGTTCCATAGCCACGTCGATGATGTCGGCGCCGTTTTCGCAAACTTCCAAAACAGAAGCCATAGAGAGTCCCGGACCCGTATGGCCATGATATTGGATCACGATATGCGGATATTTTTCCTTAATGGCCTTAACCAAACGGCCAAGGGTTTTCGGACGGCCAATGCCGGCCATATCTTTCAAACCAATTTCCTTGGCACCGTACTCCACATATTTGTCCACAATTTCCATATAATGTTCCAATGTGTGGACTGGAGAATGGGTAATACTAAGCGCAGCTTGGGAGATGAGTCCGAACTCATTGGCATATTTAATGGAAAGTTCCAAGTTACGATAGTCGTTCAATCCGCAGAAAGAGCGAACGACATCCACGCCTTGGGCTTTTTTAACCTTGAACATCAAGCGACGAACATCGGCAGGAACAGGATACATACGCAAGCCATTCAATGCTCTTTCCAGCATCTGGGTTTGGATGCCCGCTTCGCGCAAAGGTCTCGTCCATTCGCGCACCGCATGATTTGGATTTTCGCCATACAGCAAATTTACTTGTTCGAAAGCACCGCCGTTGGTTTCAACGCGGTCAAAGCAACCCATCTTCACAATAACAGGTGCAATTTCTTTCAATTGGTCCACGCGCGGCTGATATTTTCCTGAGGATTGCCACATATCTCTATAGACCAAGCAGAATTTAATTTTTCTTCCCATTGTCAAGTATATCTATTATATTAGTAAACAATAATTTATAAATTAAAATTAAAAAAAATTAAAGCGAGCGAATATACAAAAACTTTCCTTATAATGAATTTGATTTTATCAATTTAACGATATAAAAAAAATCCAAATCCCATTGCATGGAATTTGGATTTTATGGTGGGTGGGCACAACCTCTATTCTACCCTAGTCCGGGAATCATCGGCATAGATGTAACTACGGCAGCGACATCAGCGGAAGATGCGCACAGCTTATCCATAAGGATATAAACGCCAGCGCCAGACAGATAGCCCAGCAGAGCATACGGGGTGATATGTTTGAGATACCAAATGAAATCGATTTTTTCCATGCCCATTACAGCCACGCCAGCGGCAGAACCGATGATGAGCAAGCTGCCACCCGTACCTGCGCAATAGGACAAGAAAACCCAAAGCATGCTGTCGGTCGGGAAGGTGGCCAAATCGTACATACCCATGACGCCTGCCACGAGAGGAACATTATCCACAATGGAAGAAAGCGCACCGATAATCACATCGATGAGATAGTAATTGCCGCTGAAGGCCGTATCCATACCGGCTGCCAGCATAGAAAGGTGACCGGCACTTTGCAAGCCAGCAACCGCGAGCAAGATGCCCAAGAAGAACAAGATGCTCGGCAAGTCGATGCGGGACAAAATATTGGTAATGCGAAGTTTGTGTTCGTTTTCGGTATCTTTGCGATAGATAATTTCCGTAGTAATCCAAAGCACAGACAATCCGAGCATGATGCCCATGTACGGTTTCAAATGCGTAAGGGTTTTGAATACCGGCACAAACACCAAAGCGCCGATACCCATCCAGAAGATGAGATTGCGACGCCAAGAAGGGATCTTCGCCTTCTGTTCATCTGCAGACGTATGAGGTCGATCTTCAATCGTGCCTTTTTCAACGAAGGAGACGATAATCAATGGGATAATCATAGAGATTAAGCTTGGCAAGAAACAGCGCGTGATGACAGCGCCCGTAGAAATATTGCCCGCGATCCAGAGCATAATTGTAGTCACATCGCCAATAGGAGACCATGCGCCACCGGAGTTAGCGGCGAGAATAACCATACCGCCGAAGAACCATCTGTCTTTCTTTTCGGGAAGCAGTTTGCGTAGCAAAGCCACCATCACAATCGCCGTAGTCAGGTTGTCGAGCAATGCAGACAAGAAGAAGGTCACAAAGGAGAGTATCCACAGCAGTTTAACCTTATTTTTCGTCGTAATACGATCTGTAATGATATTGAAGCCGCCGTGAGAGTCAATCAATTCCACTACGGTCATCGCGCCCATAAGGTAGAAGAGGATCTCAGCGATATCGCCCAAATGCTCAATCAGTTCGTTTTTGGTTATAAAATCCACAAAAGTGGCACCCGGGTTGGCTTGCATATAGGCATCATAACCCGCGCGGAACCCAGAAGCGTCAAAAATGGACGGTCCTGTCAAAATGTAACACAGCCAAATCAAAACGCCCAGCATCAAAGCAAAAGCGGTCTTGTTGACTTTAAGAGGGTGTTCGAGCGCAATGCACGCGTACCCCACCACAAAGAGAACGATCATTACATAAAACATAGGCGGAAAATTTAAGGATTAGAAAAGACTGAAGGACAAACCCACAGACATCGGATAAATTTTAGGTCCTTTGCCGGCTTCGAAAAGCGGCGTCAGTTGAAAACAATAATAGGCGTCCACGAACTTCCAACCAATACGGGCGTAAACATCCACATTGTATTTCATCTTATTCTCTATTCTCAGATTCTTGACGCACAAGGTGTCGCTTGGATTTTGCGGATCATCGCCTTTGTATTTTTGAGAGATTTCAGCAATGAGGCCCACACGTGCGCCAACCGTAAACTTGAATCCGTTGTTATTTCTGTATCTAAATTCCAATGGAATATTGCAACTCAGATAGTTCATTTTCAAAAGTTTATAATCCACATTTTCAGGAAGGATGAAATAGCGCATCAATTCCGTCTTGTCGTCATAGCGGAGCAGCGCATTGCTATATTGCGTATAGTAAGTAACGCCAATACCCACGCCGAAAGCGAGCGGTTTCTGCTTGATTTTGAAATCCCACAAAGCAGAAACATTGAGACCAGGGTCAAACTTCATGTGGTTAACTTGGGTCGGCATTCCCATCCAGAAGGTATGATAAATATCCATGATAAGACGGTCTCTGAAGACCATCGGCTTGGTCTCTTTATCTGTAGGCACGCTGCTCGTGTAGGGAGTTGCTTCCGTTTGTGCCATAACACTTTGCGTAAAAAGCAAAGCCAATAAGAAAAGTGCAAAAAATTTCTTGACCATTTTATTAAAATTAGGGTGCAAAGATAGTAAAATTTCTCGCTTTCAACTCATCCTAAAAAAAACTTTGGCAACCCGAATGCTTCAAAAGCGCATCAGGTTGCCAAAATCTTTATAAAAAAACGATCAACGTCTCTTACATCTCGCCTTCAGAGTACTCGTCATCCGAGGAGATTTTCTGTTGGCGTTGACGATAATTATTCAATTTGTAGGTAACATTCAAGGAGATGTTGAACCCGTCATTTTCGCGAATACTGTAGGAATAATAACCGCTCATGCCATCCACATTCGGTTCGTACAGTTCGTCATACACTGCACAGTTTTGCCATGAAGCGACTTGCATTTGACGGACTTTGGGAATAAAATAGAGCATATTGCGGATATTGAGGCTCACCACCAAAGAGTTGTCCAAGAAGCCCTTCTTCACGCCGAGGTTGAGACGATAGAGCGCGGACTTTCTGCCTTGTCCGATGCCGTGCATACCCCACCCCATACTGCCAGCGGTCAAAGTAGAAGAACGATATCTGAAATTGAGTTGGATGTCGAAGTTCTTGCCCACGGTGAAGGTCTGGTTGACGCCTGCATTCCAAGCCCAGTCACGAGAAAGATTCTCATCCAAAAGGTTGTCGCTATCAATCAAGTTGCGATAGAAACTGCCGGTCACATTGATACGCCAGATTTTCTTCACACGCTGACCAAAGAAAAACTCAAAACCGAAATTCTGGCTCTTATTCAAGTTCGCATAAGAAGTCATCGTATAGGTACGATTTTCCACAGAATCATACAGGATTTCCGTATAGCGGGTCACCAAATCGGTTCTTCTACGATAGAAGGCGGTCAAAGTGAGCGAAGTTTGGTTATGGGTGTACATATAGCCCAATTCCAAAGAGTTTGCAAATTCAGGTTTCAAGTTCGGATTGCCGCAATTCAAGTTCTCCTTATCAGAGTAGTCAATAAACGGATTCAACTGATGAATACGGGGGCGTTGCACACGGCGTGAGAAGCTGAATTGCAAAGAATGTTCTGGAGTAATTTCATACTTCAAGTGAACCGTCGGATAGAAGAAATTCTTGCAGAAGACCTTGCCAAAGTTATCCTCGGGTGCGCAATAGTTCCAATAAGAGAAAACCATATCGGCAGATTTCAAATCAGAAATCGTATAGGAGATTTCACCGCGCAAGCCAGCTTGCAATTGCAATTTTTTCCAGAAGGTATTGGAATAGATGAAATAGAGTCCATTCAGCAATTCAGTATATTCGAAATTGTTGCGTTGAGACAAGTCCTCAACAGCATTGAGGGAATCAACACCACTAAAGAGTGAATAATCTTGGCCCACGCCGCGATAAGAAAACTTGTACCCCGTTTCAATACGGCCGCCATTGCCTACCGGTGTAACAAAGTCCACTTGGGCAGAAGCATCACGACTCATATCCACGGTAGCCGTTCTTTGGAAAAAGTCGGAGAGTCCTTCATAATGGGTTTGGAAAAGTTGGTTGCCGGCATGTCCGCCACGCTGAGTGAAGAAAACATCCGTCGTCAACTCGCGACCTGGCATTTCAAAGGTTTTCTTATAGTTGATGGAAGCATCCACACTGTTAAAACGATTTTGCATCTCGCTATTTTGCTGATAATAGAATGTGGTATCCATCAAAGTCGTATTGACGGTTGAGGACAACAAATCGTTCATGTTGGTCATGCCGCCAAAATGGCCGCTGAGATTGAAGGTTAATGTATTATACTTATTAATAAAGTAATCGAAGGCCAAAGACGCATTGTGGAAGCCACCGCCATGAGAACCGATATTGGACTGTTCCATGCGAGAGAACTCACGATCCAAATCTTCGCCAAACCAGGAGTCGCGCCACAGCGTACCGCCATTGCGATGGCCGTGGTGGCGATAGCCGTAGCTTACAAAGACGTTGATTTTGTCATATCGATAGTTGAAATTGATATTGCCATTGTAGCCGCCCAGATAGATATTATGTTTATCATTCTGATACACGCAGGCAGAAGAGGCGCCCAAGGTTACCATGCCATTAAAGCCAGATTCTTTTTTCTTTTTCAAAACGACATTGAGGATGCCGGCCATGCCGTCTGGTTCCAAACGGGCGGAAGGATTGGTAATGACTTCAATGCTTTCAATCATGTCGGCGGGAATCTGATCTAAAGTCAAGTTTGTTGCGCGGCCATCCACCAAGATGGTGACATTTTCACTACCACGCAGACTCACATTGCCTTCCACGTCAACAGACACAGACGGGATTTCCTCAAGGACTTCAACGGCCGTTTGACCGGACGAACTGATGCTGGATTCCACATTGAACACCGTTTTATCCAAATTGGTCTGCAGCATATCCTTTTGTGCCTTAATGACCACCGTTTGCAATTCCGTATTTTTATCCGTCATCTTATACTTCGGGATTTTAAATACGGCATTATCTTTAGAGATGGTAAACGCATCAGATCTGGACTTCTGATAGCCAATAAATTGAATTTCGACAAAATACTTTCCGAAAGGGATGCCATCGAGGAAGAACTTGCCTTCGGCGTCGGTGATGCCGTATTGTACCGTAGTCGAATCAGAGACTTTTTTAACGTTCACAGAAGCATATTGCAAAGGAACGCCATTTTCATCCACGATGGAACCGGAGACGACGCCGCTACTGTGATTTGCTGTTTGGCTGCGCTGCATTTCTGGCTGCGCATACATTGTTTGTTGGAGTCCCAAACAAGCAATGACAAGAATAAAAAATAGATTTTTCATAGATTCAAAAAAAAAAGCTCAGCACGGACTCTCATTTCATTCAGAAGTTTAAGCCGTGCTGAACTTATTTATTTATATTGATATAAATTATTTCTGATAGAATCTGCAGCGATTATCCATCACCTTAGTTTGTTCCATAAGATAATTTAAGATTGTCATTTCGCCTCTTTCGCGGCCAACCAAAACATTGCGGAGAGCATTTCTTTCCATGTTGAGGTCAGGGGTTTGAGCAGGCGTGGAGACTTGTTGAACATTGACGACATAAACCATATTCTTGCCGTTAACAGCGGTAGGTTTGTTGGTCGGGAGGGTGAAGATTTTGCCGATAGCCTTGCTATCAACGCCTCTGTTCATGTAGTTATCGCCAGCATAGCTCAACAGAACGCTGTCAGCGACCATAGTTGAATATTGTTGAGCGATAGTTTGCATATCAGAAGAGCTGAGAGAGCCATTGATTTGTTGAGCAACCATTTCAGCTTTCTTTTCAGCTTTGAGTTGGTTTTCAATATCAGATTTAACATCTTTATATTTTTCGGTACCGTAATCGCGGACCGTTCTCATAGCTGCGACAGCGAAATACATTCTTTCAACATTGAACACATCAGAAATCGGGTTTTTCTTAACTTCTTCAGAGAATCCCCAGCTGATGATGTCGCGGCAATTGGGCAATTGGCCGATGGTAGAAGCCATAGAAGGAACGCGAACGCCCTTAACGACTTGGACACCCTTCTTGCCAGCCAAGGTAACGAGTTCGTCAGCATTGGTAACGGAGCCAGCGAATTCAGTTGCTTTAGCTTTGATAGAAGCGACGGTAGCGTCAGAAGCAGCGATATCATAATCGTACAAGACAAATTGTCTCTTCTCAATAGGAGCAGTGCGATCCAAAACTTGGAAAACGATGTAACCGCCTTGAGCTTTATAGACATAAACGCCGCCGTTAGCAGTTGCAATCAAGTTATTGTAAAGATCAGGAATAGTTCCTCTTTCAGGGATCCACATCGTAGTATCTTTCAATTGAGTAGCATCCATATAGGTCTTTTGGAGAGCGAAGATGGAAGCTTGGTTGCCAGCGATAACGCCTTTCAAGCTATCAGCGAGAGCTTGTGCTTCTTTCTTGGAATATTTAGCGTTAGCGTTTTGACCTGTTTTGTAAGGAAGTTGGATAGAAGCAACTTGTACAGAGTCAGGACGGGAAGCGCCGCCATAAACCTTACCGAAGTACCATTTCACATTTTCGTATTGGAACGGTTCGATATTAGAGCCAACAGGAACCTTGAAAATCAAGCTATCCAAAGCATCGAGGGTAATATCTTCAGCTTTGTAGTAGGTGCTGTCCACAGCGCCGTCGCCTTTAAGGTTGCTGTATTCATCGATAGCCATGCTGGTAAATTGAGCGAAATCAGCGCGAACGCTATCTTCAATAGCTTTAAGGTCTTGAGCGGTCGGGTTGATTGGGAAAACAGCGACTTCCATATCACAGTTTCTTTCACGAACGGTGAAAAGTTCGTCTTTGTGAAGTTTGTAGAAGTCTTTCATTTCCTTATCGCTAACCGTAGCGGTAATGTTCTTGAAAGCAGGCGTTTCAGGATTGATAGCCATTAAAGAAACCATTGCCGTCTTGTTGTCTTTAGCTAATTGTTTAGCCAAAGGAGCAGAGAAATAGAGCGTATTTTGCGCAAGTGCAAAATAGTGAGCTGATTTTTCTGCGGACAAAGCAAAACGTACGAGTGCTTGGTAAGCATTGTAGATATCTTTAGTCTGATCGTTCTTGCCATATTCTTCAATGTTGGAGATGATGGCCATAGCGTTTTCAGGACCATAGAGTTGTGCCAATGCATTAGCAAACTGACCCATAAATTGGTTTGGGCGTTGGGTGCTCAAACTTGCAACCATATCTGCCTTGAAGTCTTCAATCATCTGATCGGTGTAAGAAAGACCAAGAGCAGCGAGTTGTTTGTCCAGCGCCTTATCTTGAAGCATCTGTCTCCAAGTCATTTCGTGAATTTGATAAGTTTCATTTTCATCAAATGATGACTTATTTTGGAGAAGTCTCATCAACGCGGTGTTCTGTTCGTATTGTTCGCTATATTCCTTATCCACCTTTTTACCATCGACCTTAGCCATGATATTCTTGTTGGAGAAGGTACGTGTCACTTGAGAAAGGTCACCCAAGATGAACGCGAGTAAAGCGAGACCGATGATAATCATCAGAGCAACGCCGTGTTTACGGATTGAGCCTATTGCTGCCATAGTATTTAGTTTTTAATTATACATCTAATATATATTGTCGAACATGCTCGCGATTATGCTTCAGCACCTTCTTCAGCACCTTCTTCGCCTTCAGCAGTTTCAGCAACAGCGTTACGAGTCGGGTTAACAGAAACGACAACTTTGTTGGCGTTATCTACGATGGTAACATTGTCAATGTTGATGTCACCAATCTTAATCATATCGTTGATTTCCATGTTGGAGATGTCAGCAACGACTTCTTCAGGAATATTTTCGAGGAGACCGCGAACTTTGATTTTTCTAACTCTCTTTTGGAGGAAACCGCCCTTCAAAACGCCAGGAGCTGTACCTTGAACTTTGAAAGGAAGGTTAATCGTGATAGGTTTGCCATCCACCACTTCAAGGAAGTCAACATGGAGAAGTTGATCTGTAATAGGGTGATATTGTGAATCTTGAACGATTGCTTTCGTAACAACGCCGTCAATATTAAGGTCAACAGAAAGAACTTCCGGAGTATAAAGCAATTTTTTGAATTGTTTTTCTTCAACAACGAAGATTTTTTGTTCTTTACCACCATAAACAACACAAGGAATCATACCTTGACTACGTTGTGCTTTGGCATCTTTTTTCCCTACGTTCTCGCGAAGAGAACCGCTAATAGATACTGATTTCATTACTTTTTTTGATTTTTAGTTAATAAATTAGGTTATTTTCAAAACGGCGGCAAAAATACAAAAAAATTCCTTCCTTTTTATACTTTTTTTATTGAGAACTAAGTTTCAGGTTTCAAGAAAGTCACTCGGGAGTGCAAGGGCCGTACTTGATGGCAAATAGTTTTAAGTTTAAAGTTTAAACAGCGACTCCAAAAAGTCAATGTCAAGGTCAATGGTCAAAGTTTCAAAAGTATAGAAGTAGAAAGGTAGA
>JAKSMD010000078.1 GCA_024400815.1 Bacteroidales bacterium
CAGGAACCGGCCTATACTCGGAAAGTTCTGCCTACAATTACGACTTGTTGATTTCTGAAATCAGGAATGGAAAGCTTGTTCAAGACGATTTTTAGCGAAAAAAAATCAAGAACGTTCCTAGACTCTTTCTCATTGACATACAATGGTCCCACTATGATTCTTGCAAAATTCAGTCAATGAATCCACTGCATCTTTCATGGATTGCGTGTGTAAAATGCCATAGTGGGCATTTAGATACGAAATTACATGATTTTTTTAATTCAGCCTTGACCATTATATTTCTATTTTACGCCTAACGAGATAACATGAAAAGTTTTGCAAAGTACATACTGCTAATTACAGCGTTCTTCATATACTCCTGTTCAGGGATTTTTTCGAAGTACGCCTCTATGCAGGAGTTCTTGAGCCTCCCCTACATCGCATTTATCTGCGGCGTAGTTTTTGTATTGGGCGTTTACGCCATCATATGGCAGCAAATCATTAAGCGAATGCCAGTGAGTGATGCCTACCTTTTCAAGGGCTCTGGCGCTGTGTTCGGTCTGCTAATCGCCCATTTTATGTTTGGCGAAGCGATTTCACTAAACAATGTTATCGGCTCGGCAGTGATCATTGCCGGCATCACCCTGAACACAAGAGCATAGTATGTTTTACGCACTCGCCATATTCAACGTGTTCATGGCCGCCGTGGCACAAATGCTGTTAAAAAAGGCAGCTCAGCAAAAGCAAACAAACATTGCCAAAGAATACCTGAACCCATGGGTAATTGGTGGTTACGTACTCATGGGCCTCATCATGCTAAGCAATGTGTTCGCCATGAGCAAGGGAGTGCAATTAAAAGAATTGGGAACGATAGAAGCCTTGAGCTATCTATTCGTCCCCGTATTAGCATTCTTTATTTTCAAAGAAAATCTCACGGCAAAAAAAATTGCATCCATCGCAACAATTCTTGTTGGCGTGGTTATTTTCTTTTGGTAATAAGCAAACCAGCATCCACATAATTACAGCAGTGGACTCCCTTATAACTATTCAAATTTTCCCCAGAATAAACAAGACTCTTCTTCATCTGTTCAAATCCTGGAAGCTTCGAAAGTTTCTCCATATTCTTGAAGAATTCAGAATTCACTGATGATGCGGACTTTATCTCAACACCATTCCAGTTACTACCGATCTTATAAAGTAAATCAACTTCTACACCGGTATCGGTTCTGAAATAATAAAACTCAGTCATTCGATTTTCGTTCAAAGCGGACTTCATTATCTCAACAACAACAAGATTTTCAAACAAGTTCCCCAGTAATGGATCCCTTGATAATTGTTGTGTATTTTCAATGCCCAGCAGCATTGTCGCAAGCCCCGTGTCCGTGAAATAAATCTTAGGAGATTTAACCAACCGCTTGCCAAGGTTACCATACCAAGGGCGCAATTTAAAAATGATGTTAGAAGTTTCAAGCAAGGTTACCCATTCGCCGATAGTTTTGCTAGATACACCGACATCACCAGCCAAGGCAGAAGCATTAAAGACCTGGCCGACTCTTCCTGCAAGGAGCTTAACAAAGACCTCAAACTTGTCGAAATCCTTAATCTTCATCAGAGAGCGAATATCGCGCTCTACATAGGTTCTAAAATAATCCCTATAGTAAATTCCCGGTTCGATACCGCTATCATAAATTCGCGGCATTCCACCCCAAAGAATGGCTTCATCACGACATTTACAAATAGATGCCAGAGCAAGTTCTTGTAAAGATAGGGGCCACAAAGTCAATAAAGCTGTTCGCCCTGCCAATGACTGAGTCACGCCCTCCATCAGGGACAATTGCTGACTACCCGTCAAAACAAAACATCCCTTTTTCCCAAGGCTGTCGCTAAGCACTTGAATTTCGCTGAGCAAGTCAGGACAATTCTGAACTTCATCGATTATTAAAGGAGGCGGATACGATTCAAAGAACCCCTTTGGATCTTCTTTGGCAAAACGACGAGTTTCAAGACGTTCCAAATTAACATAAGCATAATCAGGAAAGGTATCCCTAGCCAGGGTTGTCTTACCAGATTGTCTAGGCCCAATAAGGGTGACAACCGGGTACACTTCCGCCATTTTTTTTAAGGATTCTTTCAATTTCCGCTGAATCATGCGCTAAATATACATTAATTCCACGAAAATCTGGAGTTCTAGGTAAAATTTACGCAAACACACTTGAACCACCCTCACTGGGCGCCTGCGGCCATTTTGAATGAGTAAAATTGAACCGGAACCAACAAATTACAATTTTTAGTCCGACTTTTTGCAGAAAGCAACAAAAACTAGTTCGAGATTTCGTCAATGTCTGCAGATTTTGTTATATTTAGCATATGGAAAGAGACGTTCTTGAAACAATTTTACGCCTGGAAGGAATCCGCGCAACGGAAGCCCTTGATTCTAAAAGGGGCCCGTCAGGTCGGCAAGACGTGGCTTATGCAAGCCTTTGCCCAACAAGCCTACGCCAAGTCCGTGTATATAAACTTTGAAGATAACGAACTCTGCCGTAGCCTGTTTGACCAGGATTACGATATTGAACGTATTCTTCAGGGGCTTCGAATTGCTACCGGAGTAAGCGTTGACAAGGAAACTCTCATCGTTTTTGATGAAATCCAGGAGGCTCCACGGGCTCTGACTTCCCTAAAGTATTTCTACGAAAAGGCTCCGGAACTGCACATAATCGCGGCAGGCTCTCTGTTGGGCGTTGCCATGCATCAAGGGACATCTTTCCCAGTGGGGAAGGTGGATTTCATAAATGTTTACCCCATGAGTTTTTTGGAGTTCCTCGCGGCCGTTGGGGAGCAAGTGCTGGCAAATCTTGTTAAAGAGAAAAATTTCCAAATGCTTTCGATATTTGGCAGCAAGTTGATGAGCCTCTTGAAGGTGTATTATTTTGTTGGGGGAATGCCGGAATCCGTAAAGACCTATGCCGAAACAAGGGATTTAACTCAGGTTTCCAGGGTATTGCAAAACATTCTCGATTCCTATGACAACGATTTTTCAAAACATGCCCCCAATGCGGAGGTGCCAAGAATCAGGATGGTCTGGAATTCCATCGCTGCACAGCTTTCCAAGGAGAACAAGAAGTTCATCTATGGAATGCTTAAGGAGGGGGCACGTGCGAAGACGTTTGAACTTGCTTTGGAATGGCTGCGCGATGCGGGGCTTATTTCCAAGGTTCATCGCGTAAAGAAGGGAGATTTCCCGTTGAATGCCTACGAGGATTTTTCCGCGTTCAAGGTGTTTATGGTTGATGTCGGCTTACTTTGTGCAAAATCGGGCGTCCCGGCGACAATCATTTTGAACGGTTCGAAAATCTTTGAGGAGTTCAATGGCGCCTTGGCTGAACAGTATGTTTTTCAGCAGTTGAATGCAAAGGGGATCCATCAAATCTTTTACTGGTCTGCCGAAAACTCGAGTGGAGAAATCGACTTCCTTGTCCAAAAGGAGAACACGATTATCCCCATCGAAGTGAAGGCAGGAGATAGCCATGAGGGGAAAAGCCTCCGCAAACTCGTTGAGCGGTACCAAGGGCTCACGGGCATCCGTTTTTCGGCGAAGGATTTCCGCCAGCAGGACTGGATGTCGAACTATCCTTTGACTATGTGCGGCGAGATCCCGTAATCTCTTTCACCACGTATTGCGGCGAATTGTTGATGCAAATGTAGATGCGTCCCAGATACTCGCCAATCAAGCCTAGCATCATCAAAATGCAGCCACCGATAATCAGCATCAGGGCAATAATGGAACTCCAACCAGCAACACTGATAACACCCATGATTCTTTGCACCGCAATTACTGCAGCATAGATAAAGCCTACTACAGCAAAGAACACACCAAGGAACGTGCTAAACTGAAGAGGCTTGATAGAGAACGCAGTAAAGCCGTTCATCCAAAGATGGAGTAATTTCCAAAAGGAATAACCAGAAGTCCCTTCAAGACGGGAACGATGCAGAGTCTCTATCCATGCAATATTTTTTGTTGTTCTAAAAACTAGCCCCGGCAAATATGGATAAGAGTTTTTGTAGTTAATCATTTCATCTACAACAAACTTCCGAGCAATAAAGAAACTGCTTCCCTTCCAATCTTTTGGGGGATTCAGCATCATGTTGCCCATCATCCCAGCCATTCTTGATCCAAAACGACGGAATATGTTTTGTTTGATCTCATGATAGTAGGCGTATACTACATCGTAGCCTTCTTCAATCTTTGCAATCAAATCACAGAGTGAATCCAACGGAGCCTGGCCATCGTCATCCAAAGACACTACGTAATCACCAGTACATTGACCATAACCTGCCATCAAGGCGCAATGCTGACCAAAGTTACGAGCAAGGTTCACACCCACAATATTATCATTTTCTTCAGCGAGTTTTTCAATGACATTCCACACTCCATCTGGAGAATGGTCATTCACCAAAATAATTTCGTACGTGTCATTAGCACGTTTTTTCATTTCGCTCTTAATTTCATCAATAACGATAGAAATCGTCTTTTCAGAGCGATAGCAAGGAATCACAAAAGAAAACTTAGACATAAAATTCCTCTAGCACATTGGTCCAAACAGTGTATTCCATCTCACAAGTCGATCAATTAGGAATACGCCATCCCACGGCATTTCAAAATTCAACATTCGTCCAATCATCGGGCAACGGGCTACACCTTTCTCGGATGCCTTCGTTGCAAATTCAATAGCCTTTTCCTGCGGAGCCGCAATACCGATTGTTTGAATATAATCTTCAATGCAATCCAGAGCCTGGTTAATGTGATCAACTTGATGAACCATTAACGCACGTGAATATACAGGTTTGCAAAGATGGCATTCGCTTTCGTTATCTAAAAGAACGCTCCAACTCATTGAAGGGCTACCCCAAACTTTTCCCTTAAAGTCATAAACACCTCGAATGGAGTGAATTGCAGAAATTTGCTCTGGAGATACAGTAGGCTTGGGGATTTGCATCTCTGTTTTCGGGAAAACATCTGCAAGGATTTCGCAGAACCTTTCTGGAGAAACTTCACCACCCTTTTCAATATAAAGATTATGGGGAGAAGCGCATCCAGCCTGATCGAAAACACTTACATCTACAGACACCCTACGAGCCAATTTCTTTGCATCCTGCTCAGAAGAAAGCTCTTCCTTTGCAATCACAGCATAAGAAAGTTTTGGTCCAAAGATTACCGTTTCACAATCAATAGTCGACGGATAGGATGCCACCGTTTCAACAGCATCCTTGCCGCCCCAAGCAATTCGGACCTTGGCGGCCTTAGACATATTCTCACCAAGCTTACTTGCATTTCTGGAGAAATACACCACAGCAATAGTTTTAACTAAATCATCACCAGAAATTTCATAGCCATTCGCAGTAGTGTATCGCAAGCCTTCAAAAGCCGAAAGCAGCATAGCAAACACTCCGCCATCCTTTGCAGCGACCTTAATCAGATTGACATTCTTTGTAAGAATGCACTGTACAAGGGCGAACATGCCCAAAATTTGAACATTGCCAGCCATCCAGTGACAAACCAAGCCGCGAGCATTTGCTTTCAACAAATGCTTTTCGCTATCGGCAAAAGGCAAAAATGAATCAGCATACCCGATATTACCACGAAGCCCGTCCTTAGCCACTTGCAACAAATGGCGTTCATCACACCATTGCGATAAGAACAGCAAGCCTTTATCCTTCAAAAACAGATATTTCGGATCGGACAACCATGTTTTAGCAGCCAAACCCATTAAACCAATCAGAGCTTCAATCGGCTGTTTGCGTAGCCAATTATTCTGCATATTCAACTGATTGATTATAGATGCCAATTTTTCATCAGGACCAGCCCCCTCAATAGCACCCTTGAAATATTGAATATCCAGTAGATTATCTTCAGCCACACCATTCGTCGTCTTTGCACCAAAAGTCAGCTTTGAGGAAAGAATATCTCCACAGCCACGAACCTCAGCCTTTTTCAAACGGCCGCAAATCTTAAATCTTTTACCAGGACGACCGCATGGGCACGATTCATCGACAATAAAGCCAACATCATCCGTAAGCACTGCGTTTCCCGGGTAACTATGAGGAATAGGCGTCACAAATTCAAGCATGCCTTCCTTGCCTGCAGGGAGCACCTCGCGCGTAACCACATCCCGCACAATCACATCTACATAGGAAGATGTGTGCTTGCAACCACAGATACAGTCTGGGTAGTTCAACCCCATTTGTTCCGTAAAGCCGTAAATGTCAATCACATCCGTAGAATCTAGACCAAAGCATTCTGAAAGCTGCTGGTTAAACAGAGCCTTGTCAATTTTTTTACTTTCGAGTTTTTTCCATCCACCAATGTGGATGATTTTGGAACCCTTGGGCAAAGTGATTTTTTCGCCGGAAATTTGGATTGCTTTTAAAACATTGCTATAAAGAATGTATGTGAATCCAAATACGACAACGGGCTGTTCTGGCGGAATTTGGGAAACGTAATCCTTTATGGCTTCTACATCAAAATAGGAAATACCATCTTTGGCCTTCAGGAAATATCCGGCCTTCGAAGCAAAGTTTAAATAACCTGCAATTGCGGCAAATCTTGCCCCAAGCAAGGAACGGAACTCCGACTTCGGATCAATATCCATTACTAGGAAAGGCTTTCGTTCTTTACCTATGAACTCCTGAACAACCTTCACCATGGCCTTTGCTTGCCTACGGCTGGTTACCTTATCCACAACCACAGTGCTGGGTGTTCCAGATGTTGCAGAAGATTGAAGTTTCAGCTTTATATCTTCTGCAGGCACGGAGGCCAATCCATGACCAAGTTCCTTAAAAACACTTACGGCAACAGGGGGAATGCTTTCAACATTGTCCAATTTTGCATACGGGTCAAAACCCTTGCGATTGCAAAACTGTCGATACAACGGATTTTTCTCATAATGAAAAACCAGCTCATCTTGCAGAGCCTTCAAGAACAGTTCCTTTGTTTCTACAGAATCCGAATATACAGGCTGTTCAAAAAGGTTATCAATGTTGTTCAAAGATTCTTCCATTCTACGTTTTTAACTTCAACCTTTGTATTTTGCCATTCGAGGTTTTAGGAATACTTTCTATACGTTCAATCTGAACCGGCAACTTATACACTTCCAACTTAGGCGACAATGCTGTAGTAATATCTTTGTCTGTTAAATTTTCATCGGAACAAACAATAAAGGCTTTTACAACTTCACCCATCATTCCGGCAGGATCCGGGATTCCAATGCAGGCACTTTCCGCGATTCCAGGAATAGAATTTAAAACGTCTTCCACTTCCATGGGGCTTACCTTCTTGCCTCCAACATTGATCATTTCCTTAATTCTGCTCTTTAAGTAAATGTACCCTTTTTCATCCATCGTGGCACAGTCACCGGTACGAAAATAACCGTCAAAGAAATCCTTCTGGAAGCGTTCTACAGGTTCATTCCAATAGCCAGAACAAACATGTGCGCCCTTCACGCAAACTTCACCCTCTTCACCCAAAGCAACTTTTTTGCCTTCAGCATCGAAAAGAGCGATGTCAACATTCGGCGAAGCCTTTCCTACCGTTGTTAAATTATCCTTTTCTGCATGGAATTCCATAAAAGCACTTCTTGAAGCCTCGGTAAGGCCATAGTGCATATTAAGCCGAGTATTGGGAAGCAGTTCCATCAGCAACTGTTTTTCTTCAACAGGCATAAAGGAACTTCCAATTTCTACATACTTCAACTGATTTGCGAATTTAGCGATATATTTGCCACTGAATTTTTTTATGAAAGCCCAACTGGCGGGAACCATTCCAAATCCAGTCACATTATGTTCTTTCATTTCCTTGAAGAATTTCTTCACATTAGCAAAAGACCCCAAAACAACTAAAGTGCCTCCTGCAGACAGAACGCAACGGATTCGACCTAAACCAAACGAATGACTCACCGGAAGCGCCAACAGTTCTACATCATCAGCAGTATTGCCAATGAATGCGTTTATATGCTTTGCCGCTGCTGAAAGATTCCTATGAGATAACGTAACCCCTTTAGGATCACCTGTTGTTCCCGTAGTAAACATGATATCTGCAATATCATCCAAATCTAAATCAACGTAATCAAAAGAAGTTCCTTCAGAAGTAGCAACGTCTTCAAAAGGCACTCCTTCAACACCAGCCTTATGTAGAAGGCCGATGACACACTTTGGATTCGTTGATTGTCGAATAAACTCAAACCGAGCTAAATGGGTATCCGGATCTATAGGAACCGCAATTCCACCTGCAATATGCACACCAAAATAGACATAGATAAATTCTATGCAACCAGACGCAGACAGAATGACTCGATCATTCTTGCATACATTATATTTCGTCTGAAGTTCTTGAGCTGTAAAAAAAACACGAGACCACAGTTGAGCGTATGTGACCTCAACTTCACCACATATTAGAGCAACCTTATCTGGTTTTGATAAAGCATGCGCAGCCAACTGTTCTTCTATTGAGTCCATCAAATCAGAAAATTCTATTTTTTAGCTTCAATAGCATTTACCATATCGGAGATGCTTTCAATTTCCATCATCTCCTCAGGTTCAAAACTAACACCCAATTGATCTTCAATTGTTGAAAAAATTGTCAACTGAGCCATGGAATCCCACGAAGGGAAATCGCCAATCGCACTATTCTCAGTAACCTGATTTTTTTCAATCTCGCAAACATTTGCGACAATTTCAATTACGCTTTCTTTTATGTTCATTTTTCCCTCTTTTTCATACAAAAAAATCACTTTATTCCACCATCCACCCTCAGCACCTGGCCATTGATATAGGAAGAATCATCCGAAGCTAAAAATACTACAGCGTTAGCAATTTCATCAGACGATCCCAGTCGTTTTGCTGCGGATGTTGAAATCATTTCATTTATAGCTTTTTCTCCCATCTGAGAAGCCATTTCGGTGTTTATCATTCCCGGCGCAACAGCATTTACTCGAATTTTCATTTGAGAGCACTCTTGTGCGAGAACTTTTGTCAATGAAATCATCGACGCCTTCGTTGCAGCGTAAGCGCTAACGCCAACCCCACCATCAATTCCTGCTACAGAAGCCATATTTACTATGGAGGCATGGGACGACTTCTTTAGAAGGCCAAGCATATTTTGAACAATCAAAAACTGAGAAAAAAAGTTTATTTGAAAAACTCGATGAAGATCATCCATCTTTGTAAAGGGGACAAGAGACATATGTGAAACACCCGCATTATTAACGAGGATATCAACCACAACATTCAAGTCGCGAATTTTTTTCATCCCTAACTTCACAGATGATTCATCAGCCAAGTTAAAATACACCGGAGTCACGTCGACACAATACTTCTCTGCAACATTACGATATAGGATATCCAACTCATCCGAACTTTTTGAACTACAGGCAATGATATTAGCCCCTTCCTTTGCCAAAGCAGTTAAAACAGCTAAGCCGATTCCTCGACTAGCACCAGTCACCACAGCAGTTCTATCTATCAGTTTTTTCATAATCCTAGAAGTTCGACAATCCCTACATCTTTATGAAACAAAAAACACACTTTTTTTCTAGAGAGATTTTCTGAAACAGTAGGCCTAGATATCAATATAAAATTATTTTTTCGCAGTTCAGCGATTGCGTCTTCTAAACCACCCTCTACTTCATAGCATAAATGGTAGGGAGTTACTCCATTTTTTGATAGAATTTTGTTTATAGGAGATTGTTCGTTGTACGGTGCGAGAAGTTCTATCGTCGGACATCCTTCTTTTTCAAAAAAATACCCGTACACATTTTGGCAAGGATCGTACCCACCGACAACTTCCTTATAGCCGATGCTTGTATAAAAATTTGCTGTTTTTTGAATATCATAGGTCACAACACCAATATGATGGACCGTACCTAAAGAAGAAATATTCACATCAAAGCCCTCTTTATGGAATCCTTAATTGATTCTGAGTCTAAACCGTGTTGTGCCATCAAGTAATTGTAATCACCGACTGAGGAGAAACAATCATTTACCCCCAATTTCAACAACTTTGGCATATTTCCAA
>JAKSMD010000079.1 GCA_024400815.1 Bacteroidales bacterium
CCCCTGCGGGGTTCGCAATGACGTTTTTCATCAGGCAACCTGCGGGTTGCTTTTTTGATACGAGGAAGGCTCCCCGCTTCATCAGCAGAGAGCCTTGTACTATACACATGAAATTAAGCCCGATTGGATTTATTTCTCGCCTAAAGTCAGTTTTATTCAATTACAGTTTTTTTCGTCTTTCTGTTGTCTACCAATTTGTAACGCGGCATTGTGTATCTGATGCTCCTGTAATCTCAACGCAGGCAACTGCATCAGGATCAAGAGAATTCATCACTCCAATGCTTAGCGGATTACCATTATCATTATTACAATAGGAATCCGTCATTGTTGTGGAATTTCCTCCATATGTGACCTTGATTGAACACGATCCATTTTGCCAAACATGTCCACATCTAAGTTTTCCGTTACTTCCACTATTTATATTGATTTTGAAGCATTCACCGTTTTTCGCAGTGATTCTTTCATCAAAAGAAGTAAGAGTGCCTATCGATGTTACCTCTCCTCCAGCGGTTTTTTCTGAAATGGTCTTAGTGCATTTTGCAGTTGTTTCGCCATTCAAATACAGTTTGTATTCACCAAAGCCTGTGATTGTTTCAGAAATAGATGTGGTCGATCCGCCATGCTTTATTTCGGTTCCATCCTGCTTTAAACTCCAGCTTGTGACATTTGCCACAGAGGCACTGAAAGTAGCAGTTTCAGTAGATGTCAAACTTGTTGCGCTTACGCTACAACTGGTTACAGATGGAGGCGCTTGCACTACAAGAGTTTGGCTGGTGTTGCACACTTCATTGGAATTGTATGTCGCAGAGAATGGATAAGATCCGCTAGAACTAGGGGCCTCAAAATATACACAAGAATTCTGCGACGTTTCAGTCCATCTTTTTTCTGACAAATCTCCACCTTTTTTCTTGCCACTTATAGAGACTTCTTTTTTTGCGATTGCTGGACCGATGCAGAATTGCAATTGCGTTTCAGGGGCCACTGTTCCACGAACCGTATCTCCGCCATTATTATATATAAACCAACAATCGGCCTTTAAATCACTAGTACTATTAAACGATCCATCGCACAAAGATGTTGAACTCCCATGAGGTGTTATCTTCCATGTGTGGGTACCAACAGAAGGAATCTTGAAACTCACATCCACTGTACCATTTTCGCTTATGTCAAAATTTTCTTTTGCATTATTCCACGGATCTCGTGCAATTGACCCATCAATGTAGGCGTCGTATTTACCGGAGGCCCTCGAAGAAACTATATGAATTTTTCCTTCGTCGCCAGCAAATGCTTCAGAGGGGAACGAACAACTTAGCGTTCCACCGGCTGCAACCGTCAATGTGGCGGAGCAATCAGTTTCCTCACCATTTAGCCACAAAACATAATTTCCAGCCTCGGTTAAGCTACTAAGAGAATAATCACCTTCAGGCTGGCTAGATTTTGTGTATGCGTCTCCTGATACGACATATCCGTCCTTCTTTAAGGAGAAGGAACATTCGTTATTCTTGCAATTGTTTATTTTAAACTTGAATGACGAACTGTTGCCTTCCGGAACACTTGTCGGATCAAATTTACAATTGTTTAGGTATGCCGGAGAGACTGTCATGCTAGCATTTGAACAAGCTTCTTCACCCCCGATTTTGAGCGTGTAACTTCCGCTAACTTTAGCGTGGAAAGTATAATTCCAATCTTGATTGTTGTAATTCTGTGTAAACGAATTGCTGACAACGGTATTTCCATTCGGGTCTATAATCTCATAGGTTGTCCCGCTCGTTGCCGTCACCTTCGCTTGGAATTGTACATCTTCACCATAATTTCTTGAAGTAGAACCAAATTTGCAATTGTTTGCTGGCGAAGCCTTCGTCACTTCAACAGTGCAAGATGCATCAGCATCCGCAGAAAGAAGATGAATGGTATATGTTCCAGGTCCACTCACTTCAGCTTGATCCACCTTATCTCCATACGATCCGCTTTTCACGGGAGTGCTGCCACCATTCTTTTTTATGTACCAGGTACAGTTGCTAGTGCCATTGCACTTGGTAAGAGTAGCGCTTATTTTTGTAGTGCCAGAAGTAGGTATGGATGTTGAACTTGCTGTGCAGTTTGTTGCTCTCATCGTGGGTAAGCCGGACCCGCTAGCAAGAGTCATTGTGCATGCCGGTTTAGATCCGCCATCAAGATACACGTAATAAGAGCCTGGTTGGGCTAAGTGAGATGTTGATATTTCGCGAATACTATTATCGTTTGTGCCAAGATTTCCAGAAGCCAATTGAGATTCTGCCGTAGCTCCCGGAGCCTTCCATGTAAATCTGTAAGCCATTCCGTTATAGTCCTTGCTATTGGGATTGGTGATTTTTACCTTAGAAAGAGACTCATACCATTCGTAGTCTGACTTATCAAAAGTACACGTAGCATTGATATTGCTTTCGCTCTTAAAGTTTACTGTACAAGTTTTTGGATCGTCGTCGCTACCACGAGTAACAGTTATCGTATATCTGGTTCCCGGATTGGCGTTAGCGATGCTTATATTTCCAGAAGAATAACTTACCGTTGCAGCATTGCTCGTAGTTCCATCGCTAATGCTCCAAGAACAATCTCCTTTTTCACAACCAGTCACTGTCGGGGCAAATGTTGCTGTAGGAGCAACGAGCTCTGTATTTGGGCAAGAGAGACTGAGATCGGCGATTCTTTCGTAGCTTCCACAAGGAATATTTGCACCATTGATTACCATTGCTATGGTATAATCCCCGGCAGAAAGTTTCTCCTTGAGATTGATTTCATCCGTTAGTGATCCATCAATATCCACGGTGTATGTACCGATAACGTTTCCGATGGCATCGTTATATATGATAGTAACAGGAATGTCGTCTGCATTATTAGCTCCAGTCACATTAATGCTCAAAGTGTTTTTATTTTCATCAATGGAGCATGTGCCTGTTGCCGGGACCCCCGTTTCTACGTCAAAAGACTGTTCGCAAGGATTGAAGGGAAGGTTCTCATCCGTAGATTCCAAACGGAATTTATATTTACCCTCATTAAGGGGAGTGGTCACGTTGGCTTCTGATCCGCCCGTGGCTCCGTTTCCGCCCTCGCTGTTGGTCACATTTACAATATCTTTGTCTCCTATCCTCATTCCATCTTCCGTCAAGAGGGCAATCTTGTATGAACAGCCTGTAGTAGACGGACAGCCGGAAACACTGTAATGGAATTGCGGTATTCCGGCGGATTGTTTTACACTTGACTGGTCAATGCTGCATTCTCTTGAAATCGGTTCTATGGTAACACTATTTGTTTTACAGCCCTTTACTTCGCCAGCGTCTGTTGTAAGTTGAGCCGCAATTACATAAGTGTCTGGGCTCTTATAAGGAAGATCTTCGACCTCGAAGGATGCGTTTGTGCCAAACGATTTATATGAGGCAACCTTTTCACCCGACTTTACAATCGGGTAACATGTACCCGTACCTTCGTCAGAATGATTGCCTGTACATTCATCTGTGACTATTCCCGAAGGCTCGTCATCGACATCTTCTCCGACAAGTTTCCATATCTTGAGATTTGCCAATCTGGAATAATTTGTAACATCCAAAGAGAATTCCCATTTATGTGACGAAGCGTTGTATGCCAAATTTCCGCATGAGACAGAGGCCTCGTTGGGACAAATGGTGTATACATCCTTAATGGTCACAATTGAACCTATCTCCGTCTTGACAACAACTCCAGAAACATTTTCCGGATCAAAGTTATCTGCATCTGAGATAGCGGCAATATCTATGGTTGCAACGCCATCAGCGGTGGTTTCAAAGGATTTGCTTTCGGTTGTTGACCCATCGTCTAACTTGCTGAGTAGGTATATTTCCACACTTGCGTTGCCTGTGTTCTCCAATTCAATTTTAAGAGTAGACAAGCGAAGATTTTCCGTTTCATGGGGTGCCGGTGGTGTAAACAAAGCATTTCCATCATAGTAACCATTGCGACTAAACTCAATGCCATTTTGACATTCTTCCATTTCGCCAACCCAGAAGGTTCCGCAGTGAGCCCACTCCGCTTCAGCAAGCGCAGCGTCTTCTGAACTTAGAGAAGAAAAGCATTCGTTTCCAGAAACTCCAGCCCTTGCTGTCATATACTCGACCGTACCATTGGTATATCCATGCTTTCCCTTGACATCGAAGATGTAGTTGTTGGCGCAACCCGTGTAGCTGCTGTTGTTGCCACCACATGCATCTTCTCCCTTATAGTAGTATTTGGGAGAACAGCCCCTTGCATCGAACCAGCTAGATAATCCAACCCAAGGTTCTACTTCTTCTTTTAAAGGAACGATTCCTCCCAAATATGCCACCTTGAAGGAACAATTTATCGTTGGGTAGGTATCCCAGCATTCAGATCCGTAATCATCGCTTTTCCAGCCAATATCAAAGAGTTTGAAGTTGGGATCCGCCAAACGAAAACCGACATATTCGCCTTGGTTTTGGTAGGCGCTGAATTCTGTTTCAAAATCAATGGAAGCACTATAACTTGTTGAGGAGAAGCCCCCAATAAGGGCACTCAGAGAAATTCCTTCAGTATTCAGATTTGCTGTAAGTGTAACAACAGTGTTCCTGTCATCAATGTAGGCACCGCTGAATGTTGTTGTTTTGCAAGTTCCATTTTTGCTGCAAAGATTGGCTGTTAGCAATCCCGCATTATCGGCATAGAAACTCAGTAAGAGGTAGTCATTGCCTAAAATGGTATTGGAGCGAAGGATAAAACCAGATTTTTGGATAGTTTCGGGGATAACTGCTGTAGATGTGGTGATGCGAGGAACTTGGAATTGTGCTCGAAGATTCCCTATGAGACCTGCAACAGCTGTACTCATAACCGTAATACCATTTTTGTCGTTCTTGTTCATCTTTGCCGAGACATAGCCGTCATTGTAATCAATCTTTGAAAGATCGGCCTCGTTATTGATATACCACTTTTTTGTGCCACTAGTGCTAGTGCTGAAGCAATAGTTAGAAGTTCCTTCGCTGCAACTCGGGCTAGACAACTTGAATTCATCAAAGAAACAGTGTTTGTCGGTTTCATCGAAATATGCCAAAACTTTTTGGTTATCCTCGGAAATTACGATAGAGTATGTATCACCAGATTGGGGGCCTAAAATGGCACAATTATCTCCGAGGCATTTCCAATAATTGAAATTATCGGGGCGGCCATCGGGGAAGGAAAGTTCAACGTTTTCTCCCTTGAACACCTCAAGTTCGCAATAACTGCTGGTGGTAGAAATGCTAGAGCCGTAGGTGCATGACATGTCCGCAGATCGGGTGGCAATACTCGCCTTGATAGTTTTCCCGCTGATGTCGCTGCCAGAGAAACCAAATAGGAATTTCATGGGTTTCGCCTTAATTTCTGCGGGGAGCTCATAAGTGCGATTTGCCTCTAGTGGGGCTGGATGTGTATAGGACGGCACAATTGGAACACACCAGTTTGGCACATCCTCACTCACCTGCAAAGAAACATCGTTTGCAATGCCACAGTCCCACAACATATTTGCCGTTCTTTCGGTACAATTATTACCAACAGCATATACCCAGCTTGTAGATGAGATTGGGCAATCCGGCCATGCGCTTTTATTTTGTGGACAAAGCGTGGGATTACTTGTACAAAAAGCATCTCGATCTGACTCGCTCACATTTATTCGGCTCACCGTTACATTTGAAGACACCGACAAAACCATGGTGCTTGGGGTCCCAATGACATACCCTTCACCAGATAGTAGTTGGAACATCGCCGTTCCATTGCTTGCCCCTGAAGTGGTTACGCTAAATAGATTAACTTCAGTTGTGGGGGCTGAACTGGCATCAAGGTTCAAAGTACATTTGTTTTCTGAGCAGGCAACGTTGGATGCACTAGCAAAGTTCCACTTATCCATGTCTGCCGGTTTAGTGAAATTTAACGCAATGGTGCCCTCGTGAGGAGGAACAAGAACCGTAACGTCGTGATTATCTGTAGCTCCCATTCCGGCCGAGGATTCCTTGAAGGCGATGGTTGGAGCATTGCCATTTTCTCCTTCAACAACAACATAGAATGGAACTGTTTTACTATTGTATGTATAAGAGCAAGTATAATATGTGTCCGTAAGTGGAGTTGGGTTGCTTGCTTTTCGATTGTACAAAGCCCCTGATGTCGGAATGCTTCCGCTACAACTTACCGTGCCGTTTGATCTGTTGAAATTCAAGCCATTTAAGGGCAGAACGCTATAGTAGTCCGATAGTTCGCCGTATGGGTCTCTAGCCATGTGAATTACTCGAGGAACAACAATAAAATCCACTTCAATGTCCGTCGATTCCGTTGTAGCAGGTGCTGTTTCATTTGCTTTGTATTGAGATTCAAGCGACACTGAAAGCTGAGGCGCATTTGCGATGTGGTAGGAGTCTACAGCACCCCAAGAAATTTCCATTGTTGTGGATTCTTCACCGCCTTCACCAGTACTTGATGAGGCGGCAGAGCATGAATTTGTGCCATCATTATTGCAAATAATGGCGGCACTTGCAACGTCGTTAATGATGGTTGTACCGTCAGTTGACGCGGATAGTTTCGCATTACTTGTATTCGTATTCATTCTAGAACAATTCGCCATAAAGATTGTTCCAGATAGTTGCGTTCCCATTTGAAAATCGGCGACATCTCCTTCACTATATATGAAGTAATTGTAATTTTTTCCCGAACTTATCGCCATGTTTTTTTGGCTCACACCATTTGGTAAATACAAAAACACTTGTCCATCACCTGATGTTGGCGGAAGAGAGTAGACAAAATGGCTACCAGGGTCATGAATCCAAATTACTTTGTTGGTAATTGCGGCGGACATACTGCTCATCATATCAATGTTTGCTGTCTCAACAATTAACCATTCATCGTTATATAGTTGTTTTTTACTTTTGGCTATATTGTAACAGCTATTGACTAATGACCCCCAACTGCTTTGCCACGATTCAAAAATCTTTGTGTCGCAATCTAGAGGTTTATCCTTTGTATGTATAAAACTGCTATTAAGAATACTTTTGTTAAACTGTATCGGTTCCTTGACATTACCACATGCGTTTTTTTTCGCCAATTTATCGCCATAGTCAGTCATGGGATCGGCTCCCCAAAGTTCCAAGTCTGCCGCAGAGGGAGGTGTTGTCAGCAAAGTCCCCTTTCCTCCGACCCATCCTTTGCGGTCTGGCGTTACATAACAATTATAGCCTGTATTGTAGGTAACGAAATTTTCAGTAGATCCTTGATTGCAATAAGCCGTGAAATCGCTGCATTTGTTTTTGTTATATTGATTGCTGCACCACGGATTAAGATGGATGGTATCGGATGCATTTCCATTGCGGTATCTTTTGGGAGTAAAATTATTAAGATATAATTTATCATTAGTGCTAGACCCAAAAGCGGTTTTACCAAAATAGTTATACCCATCAGAATAACTAAATTCATAATCCGTTGGATTGGCGGCATACCCCCTAGACCAATCATAATATGTATCTGTCCCGGTTTTATCGGATCCTATATGACCGGTTCCGTTTGAACTTTCCCCTATATATACATTATGATCAACAATTACTCTATCGACTGATGCGCCATATTTATCTGGGAAATCAATGTAGCTATTGAGAACGAGGCTACTATACATGTGGAATGTCCAGCTGGTATTGTTATCCCAATAAACCAACGGACCATTCATGGTTGTATTCCCTGTAATGTTAATGTTCGCTCCGAGTGTGCCAGAACACCCGCCATTCTTTTCGGCTAGTGGAGATTTTTTATTTAAATTGACGCCACCATTTAAATAAGCGCTTCCGTTTACGGTAATGCCACCTGGCATGGGTGCATACATTACTCCCCGTACATATAAATTGTTTGACACATTCAAATCTTTACATAATCCCAAATCACCCGTTATATAAAGATCTTTTATGTTGGCTTCGCTATTTACATAAAAGTTTCCATCCAAAATCAGATAATCCGAAACATTAATCGTGTTTAGCGCTTGACCGCCAGCATTTTTTGTAGCAGGAGTTTGCGAAATGATTGCCGAGTTGACGTTGATATCTCCAGCCGTCGCTAAATCGCCAAAGAATGCTTCTTCAAAATCAACAGTTGCAGACACCTTTCGACTAGGAATATTTACCTGATACAATCCATCTACATTAAAAATGCCAACTTCACTATGAACGGAGCCGTTCCGGGCCCTGCCGGAAGACAAAAATTTCAATTTATATGTTGATTCTTCTGTATTTACACCCACAAGCCACACATCGTAATTTTGACCTGCGCGGGTAAGTTCTCTCAGCTGGGAATTAATTTTTATGGGAGTGTTTTCACCATCCTTGTATTGCTTAATCAAGGAACCTACATCATTTGCATGGTATGTCATCCAGGTGCGAGTGTTTTCCAACCCGGCAACGGCGCTCTGGTAGGCTTCTTTCTGCATCATCCGAGAGCCGCTTGATAATCCTTCCGAGGAAAGCCATTTGAATGTGGCTGTTGCGGCAATGGTCGCCACCAACATGAACAGCAACACCGCAATAAGAGAAACGCCTTTTTTGTATAAGTTCTTCATAAAGCCTCCGCTTTAATCTTTTGGCCCGTTGGACGGGACGCCAATAATTTCTTCAGACAAACCCTCTTCGCCATTTCTCTTGATGCTGAGAGAGAGTTTAAAAGCCTTGACATTTTTCTTTTCAACAATACTCGTGGCACTTTCCGTATTCCAGGTAGTGAAATCATAGCTGGCCGTTGCCAGTTTTTTCAATTTCAAATTCTGGATGGTGATAATGCCTTCTGAGACTACAGGGGAATAGCTTGCAAAAGAAAATTCCATGCAAGCGCCGTGTATTGCGTTGCTTACAGAAAAACGCATAGTACGTTTCGGCGCTAGAGTGGCCTTATCAACGGGAGGGTAGAAAAGAAAGTCTTCCAACCCCTCGATTGCATCCCCCTTTGAGTCGCGGAAACCCACAGAGAGATGGTCTCTGCCTGGGCAAAACATTTCCATCTTATTGCCTGTTGCTGGCGGGGACAATTCAAATGAAATCTCATAAACCATGTTCGGTTCGAAATCAAAAGAATTTCCCTCTACCTTACAGTAGTTCTTCCATGTACTTGGCTCTATTTTTATATCAGAAAGCGTTCCAGAAAACGCATAAACCTGGTTTACTTCCGAATTTTCTGGGTTTTCAAAAGCATCACTTTCTTCATTGTTCGTTTTGTCAAAATTCATGGCAAAACCCGAAAGAATTGAACTTGAGCCCTCATTTTGTACCGTCATGTAATTAAAATGCGTTTCCCCAAAGCGAGGCACTAGCATAAAGTTGCTGCCAGTGAAGGGGAACATTTGCACGTCGTCTTCATCAACTTTAGGCTTACCAGCAATAAGGCTAAAATTCTCAACCCCATCGGCCATTTCTACCACAACGGCCTCATCAGCTTCAGTCTCTTCACAAGATGCATCAAGAGTTACGCCTGTTTGTTTTGCCACAGTCCAACAGGATCGTTTTAGAGTTTTTCCTTCCAGGAACCAACGAACTTCTTCTATTGATTGATATTCCCCATTCGTACCATAGTGAACCCTACGAAATTTGAAATCATTGGTTTTGAGGATGAAGGAAGAGGAATCTTTTTTAGAATCACTCGAATTGGCGGGGTCCATGTATACATCATCAAATACATCGCTAAAAGTGTCGCTGGTGCCATCTTCCGCATCCTTAAAACCCTCGAGGGAGCTCTTCGCGCCCATCTGTGCCACGTCGTCCTTAATCAGGGCGGCGATGTTCCCGGCGACTTCGTTCGCCTCTATCATGCTCTGGTTGCGGACTCTAAATTTCGT
>JAKSMD010000008.1 GCA_024400815.1 Bacteroidales bacterium
TGCTATCTTTAGAATCGTCAAAAGATAATTATTACTATTCTCGTTCAGAAAGGGGTTGTCATTGACAACCCCTTTTTTATTTCTCATTTTGTCTTTTCTTTTATTATCTTTGCAACCCATTTTTTTGCATTATGAATAGACTAACATTACTTCTTCTTTCCTTATTGCTCTGCTGCCAATCAGTTATTTTTGCATTGCCTGAAGATTCTCTCACGGTTGGCAAATTGGAGTTCGTCCCTAATTTTAACCAATGGGAATGTAATGTTTTGTATGCTGCTCGTCTTCGTGGCGGTACTTTTTTTGCTGAAAAAGATGGTTTTACTATTGCTTTGATTTCTCCTAATGACCTTGCTTCTTTTCATCAGCATAAATATGATGCTGTGAATATGCCTATGTCTTCGCTCTCTGCTTCTGCTTATAAGATTATGTTCCTTAACTCTTCTTCTGAAGTTAAAGTTTCTGCGTCTGCTCCTTATTCTAATTTTTACAATTATTTTGTCTCAAATGATCCTAAGCGTTGGGCAAGTCATGTTCCTGCTTATGCATGTTTGTCTTATCTTAATCTTTATGATGGTATTTCCCTTACGGTTGCTCAGCAGGGTGATAATTTGAAGTATGATTTTACTGTCGACCCTTTTGCCGACCCTAATTTAATACGCTTATCTTTTGATGGAGTCAAGTCGGTTTCCCTAGTGGGTGGTTCTCTTGTCATTAATAATTTTTATTCTAAAATTGTAGAGCTTGCTCCTTTTGCTTTTCAAGTTGTTGATGGTGACACGACTGTGGTCCCTTGTCAATATGTTTTAGACAAGAATAAAGTCTCTTTCAAATTGTCTTCTTATCGTAAGGATTTACCTTTAATTATAGACCCCGTTGTTGTTTTTTCTTCTTTTTCTGGTTCAACTGCTGACAATTGGGGTTATACCGCTACTTATGATGCCCATGGTAATTTGTATGGTGGCGGTATTTCTTTTGGCGTTGGTTATCCAACTACTTTAGGTGCTTATCAACTTGATTTTTGTGCCGGTACTGGTTCTTCATTAACCGATGTGTCTATTTCTAAATTTGATTCTTCAGGAACATCCTTGATTTATTCTACTTATTTGGGTGGTTCTTTAGTCGATATTCCTCATAGTCTTTATGTTAATGACAATAATGAATTGTATGTTTTCGGTACCACTGCTTCTTCTAATTTTCCAGTTACTCCTAATGCTTTTGATACTTCTTTTAATGGAGGTCCGTCTACTACTTTATCTACAACCTTGTCATTCCCTAACGGTTCTGATATTTTCGTTTCAAAATTTAGTGCTGATGGTTCACAATTATTAGCTTCTACTTTTGTGGGAGGAACTCATAATGATGGCGTTAATACGGCTGCCTATTTGCGCAAAAATTATGCTGATGATAATCGTGGTGAGATTTTGGTTGACGAACATAGTAATGTTTATGTTGTTTCATCTACTTCTTCTCAAGACTTTCCTGTAACGTCAAATGCCTATGATACTTTTCCTTGCGGCAATCAAGATGTTTGTGTGTTTAAACTTAACCAGGATCTGTCTCAATTGGTGTGGAGTACTTATTTTGGTGGCAGTGCTAATGATGCTGGTTATAGTATGATGTTGGCTTCAGACAAAAGTGTATATGTCTGCGGCGGTGCGCTTTCTCCTAATCTGCCTACTTCTGCGAATGCTTATCAACCTGTATATGCAACAGGCACAGATGGCTTTGTGGCTCATCTTTCTGCCAATGGCGATCAGTTGCTTCATTGTACTTATTTAGGTCAGCAAGGGTATGATCAAGCCTATTTGATAAAAGGTGACCGGTATGATTACCCTTATGTTTTTGGCCAAACGGAAGCGTCAGGTAATGCATGGTTGCATAATGCCAACTATTTTGTTCCTAATGGCGGCCAGTTTTTGCTTAAATTGACACCTGGTTTGGATTCTTTGGTATGGTCCACCTCTTTCGGTACTGGTAATGGTGGACCGGATATTTCACCAACGGCTCTGCTTGTTGACTATTGTAACAATATCTATATGTCTGGATGGGGATCGTCCGCTCTTAACGGATTTGGTGGTACGGAAGGATTGCCCATTACGCCGGATGCCTTCCAATCTTTTACTGATGGTAGTGATTACTATTTCTTATGCCTAAGTGACGATGCTTCTCAGTTGGTGTATGGCAGTTATTTTGGCGGTTCTGCGAACAGCGCTCGTGAACATGTGGATGGAGGTACTAGCCGTTTTGATCGTAAAGGACGTATTTACCAAGCTGTATGTGCGGGTTGTGGCGGCCAGAGTACATTCCCTACAACAAATGGTGCTTGGTCGCAAACCAATGGTAGTAGCAATTGTAATTTAGGGGTTATTAAGATGGATTTCGGATTGCCAGTGGTGGTCGCTGATTTTGAATTGCCGAATGCGATATGTGCGCCGGATAGTGTCCATTTTCTAAACCACTCTCAAACTATCGGCAGCAGTACTACATACTATTGGGATTTCGGAGATGGCTCAACATCCACGCTTGCCGCTCCGACGCATTTTTATGACCATACGGGCTATTATCGGGTTACAATGGTTGTGCAGGACAACGGAAGCTGTAATTTCGCGGATACGCTCACGAAATCGATTTTGGTGCTGGCCAATTCTACGGATACGCTTCCAACCCTTTCTGTGTGTATGGGCGATTTTGTTCAAATTGGTTTGCCGCCTTCGTTGGATGTCGATTATTATTGGTCGCCAGCAGCCACGTTGAGCAGCGATAATATTTCCAATCCATTCGCTACGCCCACCCAATCTACACTCTATACCCTGGTGGCTACTTCAGGATTGTGTCATGATACTCTTCAACAACGGGTAGAGGTGTTTCACCTCAATGTAGATGTGATGCAAGATACTACGATTTGCGAGGGGGGGACGGCTTTTCTTCATATAGGAACGGATGATGTTTCTGAAATTCGCGCGATTGAATGGTCGTTGTCTCCTACATTTACAAATGTTTTTAATTTGAATCAAACAACGCTGACAGTACAGCCAACGGAAGAAACTACCTACTATGTGCGCATTTCTGGAGTGAGTTGTATAGTCGAATCTTCCATTACGGTACATGTCTCAAAAATTCATGTGGAAGCCGGTCAAGACTTTCATATTTGTTTTGAAAATGGGGTACAGCTAAGCCTGTCTCATGATGGTGGCGCGAACTGTCAATATAGTTGGACACTGGGTGATGGGACGGTTTATTATACGGCAGCCCCCTATGTCTCACCGTCGGAATCCACAACCTATTCTGTAACCGTAACGAATCCTTATGGATGTTCCGCTACGACACAAGGCGTCATCACGCGGCGGTCGGGCACCTTCCCGATGCCGTTGCAGGCATGGTGCGAAATTTGCGATATTGTGCAGTTCAATACCACAACCATTTTTTCTACCGATTATGGTGATGGATATACTTATCAATGGACCCCAACGGAGCAAGTGACGACACCCCAAAGTCCTTCGACTTTGGTGCAACCCATGTCATCCACAACCTATACTGTGGCAGTTACAGATACGTTCAACTGCACCCTGACGGATACGGTTTTTATCAAAGTGGAGACACTTACCTGCGACAATCCATTTGTGTATGTGCCTAATGCCTTTTCTCCTAATGGGGATTCTAAAAATGACGTTCTTTATGTTAGAAGTTCCATTGTTGATAATCTCTATTTTGTGATTTATAGTCGTTGGGGACAGAAAATTTTTGAAACCACTTCGATGGAAAATGGCTGGGATGGAACTTTTAAAGGGAAACCTTGCCAGAACGGAGTTTACGATTACTATCTTAAAGCCACATGCCTTGATGGACAAGTGCTTGAAACAAAAGGAAATGTGATGCTTGTCAGATAGTAAGAAAAAAAATATTCCCATTGTCTTATTTACTCCATAAAGCGAATTACTTTTTTGTACATTTGCCGCGTTTTTCTTTTACCTAAAAATGTCAACGGAAGTATCTAATAATCAGGAAAAAAAATCCCTTTGGAAATCATGGAAAGGTTTCAAAGTGCGGACTAAAATTTTTATGATTGGCATTTTCCTTTTTGCGCTGGCTGGGGCAGCTATTATTGGCGCATGGGGTATATACCAACTCGGTTTTACCAACAACAAGGGCGGTGTGGATGAGAACAATCGCTATCTTGCAGATTATCAATCACAAACAAATGTGAAAGATTCAAATAAGGTGTTTGAGGAAAATATCAAGAATTATTTGAATTTGGTCGCACTTAGTAAAATCTATCCTACAAATGCGCATTTGATTTTGGATGCAGGTCGTTTTAATGAGCGTCCCGACGGCATTAACCAGATGATTTATGCAGCCAATATGTATTTGCAAGAAGATGAAAAGGGACAGAAGTACCAGAAGATGGTGAAGGAATTGCAAGATGTGGTGGCCAAATATTCTACAGATTCCAATAATGCCAATTTGATTCCATGGATGAATGAACCGGCTTGGGCTGCCTTGAAGGTGGCTATTGTGAAAGATAAGGCAGTGATAGAGGAGGCTGCCCGCCTGACCGGCGTGGAGCCCCGACTCATTGTAGGTTGTCTGGTGGGCGAACAAATTCGTCTTTTCAACTCCAAGCGCGAAATGTATAAGCAATATCTCGGACCGGTAAAGGTGCTTTCTGTGCAATCCCAATTCTCTTTGGGTGTAAATGGTATTAAGGACTTTACTGCCATGCAGGTTGAAAGAAACCTTAAGGATTCTACGAGTGAGTTTTATATGGGCAAGCAATATGAACATATTCTGGACTTCAAAACGGCTGACCCTGCCTCTGAACGTGTGAATCGTCTGGTCGATTATCATAACCATCTCTATTCATACATTTACACCGGTTGTATTTTGCATCAGACGATGATGCAGTGGAAGCGTGCCGGTTTTGACATTTCCAATCGTCCCGACATTTTATTCACATTGTTCAATTTGGGCTTCGTGGCATCCAAGCCGAGCGACCACCCACAGTGTGGCGGCTCCCATATTACAGTCAATGACCGTATCTATACCTTCGGTGTGATTGGCAATGACTTCTATTTTTCCGGCGAGCTGGCTAAAGAATTCCCATTGCAGGCTAAGTCTTTTGCCAATGAGTAAGGTTGAACTTCTTATCCCGGCAAAGGACCTTTCAAGCGGTATGGTCGCCATCAATCATGGCGCCGATGCCCTTTATATTGGTGCGTCAAAATTCGGTGCGCGCCAGGCGGCAGGCAATTCCTTGCAGCATCTTCAACAGTTGGTCCGCTATGCGCATCTGTACGGTTCCAAAGTTTATGTTACCGTCAATACGCTTCTGTATGACGATGAATTGAACGAAGTTCAGCAACTGATACATACCCTCTATGAAATGGGTGTTGATGCGCTCATCATTCAGGATTTGGGAATTCTGAAAATGGATTTGCCGCCGATTCGTCTGCATGCCAGCACACAGTGTCACAACAATTCTTTAGAAAGGGTTTCTTTGTTGCAAAAGGCAGGATTCAAACGCGCTATCTTAGCTCGCGAGATGAATGTGGATACCATTCGAGACATTCACGCCCAATGCGATATCGAGTTGGAAACTTTCGTACACGGCGCCTTGTGCGTGAGTTACAGCGGTCAGTGTTTTATGAGCCGCATGGTCACGGGCCGCAGCGGGAATAGGGGAGAGTGTGCCCAGCTTTGCAGAACTTGTTTCGATTTGACAGACGGACATGGCAAAACGATACTGAAAGATAAACATTTGCTCTCTTTGCGAGATATGAACCGTTCTGCCTATCTGAAAGATATTCTCCAAGCTGGCGTGATTTCGCTGAAGGTGGAAGGCCGTCTTAAAGATGAAAACTATGTCAAAAACATAACGGCCTATTACCGCCAGATTTTGGATGGCATTTTGAACGGAGAAGAAGATTTTGAAAAAGCCAGCAGTGGCCATACGATATTCTTCTTTGAACCGAATCCTAAAAAAACTTTTAACCGCGGATTTACGCCATACTTTATCAATGGTGCTCGCGAGAAGATTGCCTCTTTTGAGACGCCGAAGTCGATGGGACAGCATATCGGTCGCCTGCGCCATGATCGTCAGGGCAGGTTGCTCTATGATGGCCAAGAAACGATTGTCAATGGAGACGGACTTTGCTTTATCAACGATGCTGGCGTGCTGGAAGGTTTCCTGGTAAATAAGGTGGCCGGCCAACAACTCTTCCCGCAAAAACCGTTGTCTGCTTTCTGTCAGGTAGAGCTGTATAGAAATCTCGATAAAGCCTTTGAGAAAAAACTATCTGAAAAAACATCCGAAAGGAAGATGTGGGTAGATATGATTTTTGAAGAGACAGAAACGGGCTTTATTTTGAAGATGAAGGATGAAAACGGGTGCTCGGTTGCCGAAAGGTTAGAAACGCCGAAAATCGCCGCCAATAAGCCCGAAAATGCCATAAATCAGTTGCGAACATCCCTCGCCAAATTGGGTGGAACTCCTTTTGAACTACGAAACCTTGAGATTGCATCGGGTCCCTATTTTCTTCAGAACTCGGTTTTGAATAAGTTGAGAAGTGCTGCGGCTGAGAAATTGCAAGATGCCCGTATGGACTTTTTCCGCCCGCAGGATGCTTCGCTGGAATATCGCCCAGAACCTCTTTTGAAAGTGACTTCCTACAAAAATAACATCACGAATGAATTTCATCGTGCAGTGTATGAAGACTTCGGGGCAACGCAAATTGAATATGCGCCAGACAAGACCTTGGATTTCAAAGGTAAGGAAGTGATGGTTTGCAAATATTGTCTGCGTTATGAACTCGGATTTTGCAGTAAACAGAAAAATGCAGTTAAAGTGGCGCTGCCACTGCATATTCAGAATGATACGCATCGCTTCCGCTTAGATTTTGATTGCAAAAACTGCATGATGAAGGTGGTGGCAGAATAGTTTCTTTTATTTTTGCAAAAACTTTTTATATGAAAAAAATAGCTTTGTTGATTGTGCTTTGCCTTAGTATGACTGCGCTTTCGGCGCAAAAGGTATTGCCAACTTGGGAGTCGCTAAATCAGCGTCCCTATCCTCAATGGTTCGCTGATGCAAAGTTGGGTATTTTTATTCACTGGGGCATCTATTCTGTTCCTTCGTACGCAAGTTTGGAAGGATATGGCGAATGGTATTATCGCGGTCTCATGCTCGGTGATACAGATCGTGTCAACTTCCAAAATCGAGTGTTCGGCAATGGCGAGGGCAATTTCCAATACAAGGATTTTTTACCTTATTACAAAGCAGAACTTTTTGATGCCAACGAGTGGGCACAACTCTTCAAACGCGCCGGCGCTCAATATGTCTTGCTGGTTACCAAACATCATGATGGCTATTGCCTGTGGGATAGCAAGTATCAACCCGAATGGAATAGCGTTGTGAGCGGGCCACATCGCAATATCGTGACGGAAGTTACCGATGCCGTTCGCGCGGCTGGTATGAAGATGGGCTTCTATTACTCGCTTTTAGAATGGACGAACCCATTGCATAAGTGGACCGTGGACCCGACAGATTCGATTGGACGCTATGTGGACGAGTATATGATTCCGCAATTCAAGGAATTGGTGATGCGCTATAACCCTTCTGTGCTTTTCTCGGATGGCGATTGGGATTATACTGCCGATCAGCTACACTCGGCAGAGTTGATTTCCTGGTATTATAACACCGTTGGCCCTGAGGCAATTGTGAATGACCGTTGGGGAAACGGGAATCAGCATGGCTTTCGCACTCCAGAATATAGCTCTGGTATTACACTCACAGACCGTCCTTGGGCGGAGTGCCGTGGCTTGGGTCGCTCTTTTGGACTTAACCGCAATGAACCACTGGAAAACTACTTGACATCAGAATCGCTGATTCGACATTTTGCCAAACTGGTGGCTGCGGGCGGTGGCATGACGCTGAATGTCGGACCGGCAGCAGATGGACAAATTCCATTGCTGCAGCAGGAACGACTGCTCGACTTGGGCAAATGGCTCCAAGTTAATGGCGAAGCTATCTACGGCACGCGTCCGTATGAGCATTTCTACGAAATGGAAAAAGTGAAGGTCGCCCGCACTGATCCAAATGTGAACTTTGACTGGAAACGAAATTCTCCCGATCCGACTATCGCCTACGACCATTTTACAGCCGAATGGAATGGCACGATTCGTGCCGACTATTCTGAACCTTATACTTTTGAGGTGGAAACAGATGATGCTTTCGAACTTTGGATCGATGGAAACAAAGTGGTCCAATATAACCCTGCTGATTCAAATGTTTCTAAAAAGGGTACCTTTTCTTTCAAAGCAGGTCATGCCTATAATGTGAAGATCATCTTTAAGGAGAAAGATATGGAGGCCGTTGCTATTTTGCGTTGGAGTTCCCCATCGCATGCCAAAGAGGTGGTCCCAGCCGCCGCTTTCGGACAAGGTCTTTGGGGTGAGTATTCGTGCGAACAACCCTATATTTGCTATACCACGAAAGGTGAAACACTCTATGCCATTGCCTTGCGTTATCCGCAAGATGAATTGGTGCTGAATGTTGCTAAACCAGACCACAAACTTACGATTACTATGCTGGGCTGCGATAAGGTGCTGCCTTACAAGTATAAAAATGGTCAGCTGATAATCAATACTTCGTCTTTGAAATATACGGATGTCGCCGGCGTGGCGGCGTGGGCTTTCCGAATCAAATAATGGCTTGCTATGCGTCAATCTAATTTTGAATTGTTGAGAATCGTTGCCATGCTGCTGGTACTTACCGTACATGCCGGCTTTTACGCATTAGGCATGCCGACCGCCGAGACAGGAACGCTTGCTGCAGTAACACGTATTTTTTTTCAGTCGGTCTCCGTTATCGCTGTGCTGCTTTTTGTACTGATATCTGGTTGGTTTGGTATTCGCACTAAAGTGAAAAGTGTGTTGAGATTCGTTCTGCAATGCTTGTTTTATTCGCTGATTATCTATCTGATTATGCTATGCCTCGGTCGTGCCAAATTCGATTGGAAGTCGGTGCAGAATGTCTTGTTCTTTGTCAATTCATTTTGGTTTGTAAAGGCCTATATGATGTTGATGATATTGGCTCCGATATTGAATGCTTTTGTGGAACATGCCGATGAACGCCAATTTCGCTGGCTGCTGGTGGCTTTTTTTGTTTTCCAAAGCATCTATGGGTGGCTGACGACAGGCGCTGCCTGGTTGGAACGTGGTTATTCTGTGGTGGCGTTCATTGGTTTGTATATGCTGGCTCGTTATGTCCGTCTCTATCCGTCACGCCCATTTACGCTCCATCGGAAATACGATATGCTGATTTACTGGATTATCGTCATTGCGCAAACGGTAGTGCTATTGGCTATGATTCGCCACGGCCGCACACCCGACACTTGCGATAAGGTCTTCCGCCTTACTAGTCCGTTTGTGATTGCCGAAGCGCTCTATCTAATGCTTTATTTCAGCAAATTGAATTTTCAAAATAAATTTGTCAATTGGATGGCCGGTTCCTGCTTTGCGGTTTTCCTCATTCAGCAGAATCCCTATTTCGGACGCCCTATCTACGCCCATACGTTGCAACATATCTATGCCATTAGCAGCGGCCCAGTCTGTGTTCTCTTGTTTGCTGCTTACATACTCATTATTTTTGTCTCCGCTATCTTGCTTGACCAAATTTGGAAACTCATTGACTGTCGTTGCTTTGCGAAACGATGATGATGGTCCTTGGAACCGATGTTCATTGGCACATAGGACATAGATCTGCTTGCTACAGTATTTATTACTTTCTATCTAATCGTTATCGCGAATAGCGCGAGCAAAACATAGGTTACGTTGACCAGTCCCGCCCCTAACAGGCATTTGTTGTATTGGCCGCCTTCGGCTTTCTTTGTTTTGGCAAAGAGTAAGAGGCCGGCAAAGACTATGGCCATCGGCAAACTAAATCCAAAGGCCAAGTAGGCGAACAGCGGCATGAGCAGTACAACGACAAACATGCCGAGTTCGCCGGCGCGCTTGCCGAAGCGCACGGGGAAGGTCTTCTTGCCCACGGCTTTGTCGCTTTCAATGTCGCGCAAGTTGTTGATGATGAGCACGCACATGGAAATCAGTCCGCAGACGGCGCCCGCGTGGAACGATTGCCACGAGAAGGTGTGCGTTTGCAGATAGTAGGTGCCGGGGGTGGCAATCACGCCGTAGTACAAAAACACGAAGATGTCGGCGATGCCCAGGTAGGAGAGCGAGTGATTCGTGGCGGTGTAAAGCCAGGCGAACAGCAGGGCGGTGAGCCCGATGGCTAAGATGGGCAGGCAGCCGGCAAGATGGAAGCTGCCGTCGCACATGCCAGCGCTCACAGTCAGGAAAATCCCGGAGAGCAGGGCAATGCCGAGGGTGATGAAGATGGCGGTCCGCATTTGTCCGATGTTGACATCGCCTTCTGCCAAGGCACGTTTGAAGCCCACGCGGCCGGCCTTGTCCGCCCCGCGCTTGAAGTCGTAGTAGTCGTTGATGAGGTTGGAAAGGATTTGCAGTGCCAGTGCGCACACTATCGTCAGCATTCCCACGCGCCAGGAAATGTTGGTGGTGACGAGCAGTCCCACGATGACAGGACAGAGGGAGGCGAAAAGTGTCTGCGGACGAATGATTTTGAGCCAGAGGAGTGTTTTTTTCATTTGGTAGCTGTGTAAATAGAGGTTATTCCGAAAGATAGTGTTTGGCAGTGGGCGTTGTTGAATCCGGCTTGGGTGAGGTGCTGGCACATCTCGTCGCCCCAGATAAAATCTTTTACACTGCGGTTGAGGTACGAGTAGGCGGTTTTGTCTTTGCTCAGCCAGCGCCCGACAGTGGGCAGGATATGGGAAAAATAAAGGTCGTAGGCCCAGCGGACGAGGCAGTTTTCGGGATATGAGAATTCGAGGATGACGAGTTGCCCATGGGGGCGTAAGACGCGTTGCATCTCCTGCAGTCCGCGGTCGAGGTCCGAGAAGTTGCGCACACCGTACGCGCAAGTTACGGTGTCGAAGTGACCGTCAGGGTAGGGGAGTTCCAACGCGCTGCCCTGCTCGAAGGTGATGCGCTCCGACAAGTTCTGCTTGCGCACCTTCTCTTCCCCGATGCGCATCATCTCTGCGGAAAGGTCGATGCCGGTGACGTGGTCGGCTTTCTGCTGCCGCATAATTTCTATGGCGAGGTCTGCCGTGCCAATGGCGACGTCGAGAAGTTGCCCGCAGGGTTGCAGCCGACTGACGGCCTTTCTGCGCCACCGCTTGTCAATGTTGAGCGACAGCAGGTGGTTGAGCTTGTCGTAGGTGCCCGCAATGCGGTCGAAGAGGGTGCCTATGTTCTGTTTTTCGTTCATAAAAAAGTGATCTGTGAGTAGTGAACTGTGAACTGAGTTAAGAAGTTAGTAGGATGTTCTTTGAAACTTGAAACCTACAGCAGTCTCGTCATATAGGTAGGAATCATCATTATCCCAGCGCCTGCATCTTGTATCCCATCCGGAAAGTTGCACGGCGGCACCCATAAGGTAGAGTTGGTGCAGGCAGGCGACGTATGCCTCAAAAGCCTGCTGCGTGCCGGGTTCTATGTTTTCGTGGCGGAGGGTGGAATAGGCCATTTCAGCGCACGACTGCACCAAGGCCTCCGTGGTGTCGTAGTCGGGCGTGTGAAGTTGCAGCACGTCGCGGCGGATGTATTCGTCCATACTGTCGAAACCCTCCTTGTCGCGCAAATAGAGGTACAGGTCTTCAAGGTTGCCATAGATTTCCCACTCTTCGTCCCAGAACTTGGCCACCGCCATGCCGACGTACATCATCCAGCCGAGGCTCACGGTGGGGTAGTCTCTGAACTCTCTAATGCCGTCAACCATATAGGATTGCCCGATGGACGGCCACTTGTCCTCGATGTCGATGGCATCGGGGAAACGAGTGTCTATTTCGTTTTGTGACAGGAGGTATTGATATAGGTTTTCGTGTATTTTTTCATCAAATGTCATAAGGATAATAGTGTAAAATTTCCAACGGCAAACGTACAACAAAAAATCCAATTCCGAAAATGGGTGATAATTTTGGGGTTGCCATTGTAGCCCCGTTGCGCGCACCGTCTCTACTGTTTGTGTGCCAGCGTAATCACTGTGATTTCCTGGGGCACGCCCACCCGGAAGGGCACGGTGCAGCCGATGCCCGTGTTGACGTAGAGCGACTGGCTGCCTTCGGTGTAGAGTCCGTCGCTGTCGGGATAGATCCAGCGGGCGGGCGTCCAGCCGAAAATGCGGAACTGTGCCGCGTGGGTGTGGCCCGAGAGCGTCAGAGGTATGTCTGAGCCGAGCACCTCGCCGCGCCAGTGCGTGGGGTCGTGCGTGAGCAATACGCGGAATCCGCCAGTGCCGCTCAGCGCCTGCGCCAGGTTGCCACGCTTGATGGGACTGATGCCGTTGCCCCCGCAACTCTGGTTTTCACTGCCCAAGATGGAGAGCGTGTCGCCACCGCGCACAAGCATCTGCGACTCGTTCAGCAAGAGGTTCCACCCCAGCACGTTGCGTTCCGTCTCAATCAGCCGGGCCACCGCCTGCGCTTTCTGCTCGTCGCTGAAACTGTGTACGTAGGTGGCGTAGTCGTGGTTGCCTAACACGGAGACGACGCCGTCTTTGGCGTGCAGCGAGCGGAGGATTTCCACAAACGGGGTCACCTCGTTCGCCGTCATAGAGACCAAGTCGCCGGTGAAGCAGATGAGGTCGGGGTGCAGCGCATTGATTTTGTCGATGGTCTGTTGCAGCCGCTCGGGATGGCGTTCGAAGGTGGAGACGTGCAGGTCGGAGATCTGCACAATGCGGTAGCCGTCGAAGGCAGCGGGCACCTGTTCGTGCGTGAAGGTCACCTCTTTCACCGTGGTGCGGTACAGTCCGACGAGGTTGCCGTACGCAATGACGATGAGGCACAGCGCCACCAGGCCCACGGCGGTCCAGCCGAACGGGCGGTAGGGCACGCTGAACCGCGCGCACTTGCCTACGAGCCACGAGAGCGCAAACAGAATGTGCGGCACCAACGCCAACACAATACACAAAAACAGGGTGCTGTAAATGAGAAATTTGGTCATATTATATCACGATGGCTTGGTGCCCGGTGTGTTTCAAGTATTTGTCGAAGAGGTCACGCATGCTGAATTTCATGAAGCAGTTGTTGGTGCCGTCGGTGCAGGCGTACTCGTCGCGGTCGGCGACTTCCTTGTCGATGACGAGGGTGATGAGGTGCTCGGGGTCGTTGATGAGGCCCAGAATCGTGGTGGCTCCGATGCGCGTGCCGAGCTTTTCCCACAGCATTTCACCGGGGGCAAAAGAGACGCGCGGAATGTTCAGTGCCCCGCAGAACTCCTTGGTCACAAACGGCTTCTCTCCCGTGGTGACATATAGATAGAACTTGGTTTGCTGGCGGTTGCAGACGAAAATGGTCTTCACCACCGGACACTGCAGTCCTTCGGAAATGAAGACGCAGTCTTCCATCGTGCTGCCGTCATCGGTATCTACGCGGCGGAAGGGAATCTCCAACTGTTGCAGGGTTTCGTAGATATGCTGCTGTGTTTCTGTTTCAAATTGCGCTGGCGGCGTGGTCATCTGTTCGCTGACAAAAAAGCTCATAGTCTGTGTTTTTTTAGGGCGGCAAAAGTACAAAATTAGTGAATAGTGAAGCTGCGGTCCTGATACCTTATCTCTTTCTTATCGCTTTCACGATCACTTGGAAATCTTCCGGCAGCATAGACAATGCCTGTAATTCCATATCTTCAGGAATCCCATAAAATGCGCCTGCGGCGCGCCTTCACCAATTAGAATAATGAGAATAATTATTTTAATAATTTTAATTATTCTAATTTGTGAATGCGGAGCATAGCGACCCTCCCAGCGGACGCGATAAATCGCGTCCCTACAGAGGTTGGAACCTCTTATTGCAAATTGCTGTGACTGTGGGGCCCTCCTTTCATTCCTCTAATCCTGTCCTTGACATTTTTCTGCAGATTGCGGTAGAAAAACTGGTAGTCGTAAATGTGGTAGATGCCGTTGGGAAAGATGATGCCGGGGTAGTCGGTGGGCGCCACGTCTGTGACAATGAGCGTGCTGCGTCGGGCATCCAAATACGCGCCGGTAAGCTGCGGAATTTCCTCTTGGATGGTGCCGTCGTAATTCATAAAGCAGGCCCCAAGATTGAGCGTGCGGTCGGCGGGCACGGTGTCGGTGCGCCAGTTCAGCGGATTGATAGCATAGGTGAATGTCCCTTTAGGCACCATCATCGAAGTTTCCATTCTGGGGGCCTCCGAATTGAAGGAGACAATCACGCCCGTGTCAAATTCACTTTGTGCCATCTTCAAAAAAGGATACAGCCGCAAATCCTCGTCCGTGATGCGCCAGCCGATGGCGTAGGCGGCCACCAATCTGCGCTGCAGGGATTTCTTGCGGAAGCAGTCTTTCATCAATCGCAACAGCATATCGCTGCCCTGTGAAAAGCCGGCCAGGACAAGCGGGCGCCTTTTGTCAGAAACGGACAGGTAGTGTTTGAACGCAGCTCTCACGTCCTTATAGGCTAAGTGCAGTGCGGCGGCGGCAGTTACGCTGTCGGCCTGATACGCAGCAAAGGTGGCCTGGCGATAATAGGGTGCGTAGAGGTTGGCATTTTGGTCGTAGATGCCGCGCTCCATATTCAGCGCTCCGCAAAAACGATAGCGCGCGACACTGTCGTCCAATGCCATATTCATTTGTCCGTTTTTGCCATAATCAACTGTCGGGCAAAGAAGGAACACGTCCGCACTTTTGTCCGCCGCTGTCTCGTAATATGCCCAGTAATACGTGTCTGCATAGTTGGGCTTCTGGGCCAGTACGAAGTCCCACGAAAGAACGATTATGGCGGTAAGGCAAAATATTTTTTTCATATTTGTAATTATCATTATATCGTTTTTTAACGCCCTAATCCCTAACCCCTTAACTCCTAACTCTTAACTTTTAACTTTTAACTCTTAACTCCCCCCTAATCCCTTAACTCTTCACCTGATATGTCTCCATCGCAAAATACTTCTTTCTGATAAGCCATTCGTAGAGGAGCCAGAGCACGAAGTAACCGTTGGTGAAGATTTTGTAGATGAGTCCCCAGGGTTGCGGGAGCGTGAAGAAGAAGTCGGCGAACCAGCAGACGATGTCGATGACGAAGAGGTAGTCCCACCACTTTTCACGGTCGTGGAAGGCCACCACGTTGACAGCGCCGTCGGTGACGTTTATCGGGGTAGAGGCAGACAATATCGGCACCATGCTCTGAATGGTGACCACATAATGCCCTTCCGGAATCTCGATGTTCACTTCATTGCCTTTCATTATGCCGAGTAACACGCCGTTAATCCACACTTTGTGCGGAATGGTCATCGAGAATTTCGAGCGCTGCTGTATGATGCGAAGGTGAGACAATTCTGTTATGCGAGGATGGGTTAATTGTCAATGTCAAAGTTAAAGTAGAGGGGTAGAAAGGTAGAGGGGTAGAGGGATGTTCCCGAAAGTCAAGGTCAAAGTAGAGAAGCGGTTTACCACATTCCGTCGAAAACGGTCCAGATGTAGTCGCCAAGGTTCCAAGCGGCATCCACAGCGCGGTTGCCACATTGGTTCGTGTAGTCGGTGAGCGTCTTGATGGCTCCGGCGCGATTGCCGGCGTTGAGTTGGCGCAGCGCCTCGGTCTCTATCTGCTTGCTGCCGGAGAGGAACTCTTTTTCCAGTGGCTCCCAGGTCTTGTCGATGACTTTGTGCATGTCGCCCCAGCGTTGGCAGGCAATGGTGCCCACGCGGTTGAAGCCCCACCATGCGGCATCTTTGCTGAAGCCGGTTTCGCGGGCGTCGGTTTTGTAGCGCATCGGAAGGTCTGTGACGTTAGCGTAAATGGGCACGTAGATGGAAGAGGCCACGTTGTCGAGGGCAAACCAGCAGAGCGCACCTACTTCGTCAGGCATATCGGCGCGACATTGGATGATGGTGCCATAGACGGTGAAGTGTACTGCGATGTTGCGTTCGCCGAGTTCGTTCCAACCGCCATTGATTTTGTGCAACTTGAGTTCGTCGCTCTTCATGAACGGATTGGCCATCGGGGAAATTACGGTCTTACCGTCCTTGTCCGTGACAGTGAGGTTTTTGCGCATATCATAGGGAGTGCCTTCGTAGTAGTCTTTGAAGATGCTCATCATCTTTTCTACAGTTACCAAGGAGTCGGGTTTTACAGAGAACGGATAGTTTTCGGAGTTGGGGTCGAGGTGGAGGGACGGGGCCAGCAGGTCGAAGACGCGCCATTCGCGGCGGCGGCAGGCAATCATCGTGCGGGTGCTGGGCGCGTATGCGTAGGCGAACTGGAAGGTGGATTTGCCATCCCACCAGCCGTTTTCTTTGGCTAACGAATAGACGTTGTCGGAGGCCATATAATAGTCTTTGTCCTTGAGGTTGATTTCGCGAATGGTGGAGGCGTTGGCGTTGACGGCCACGTGGTCATCGGGCACGCGCTGCGCAGCCCATACGGCGCCGAGTTTGCCTTTGCCGGGGCCCATGATTTCGAGGTGCCAGACTTCGTTCTTGTCGGCAATGGTGAGGCACTCGCCGGCATCAATCCAGCCGTACTGTTTGAGCAGTTCGCCGGCGGTGCGGATGGCTTCGCGGGCGGTGGTGCAGCGTTGCAGCAGCAACATACAGAGGCGCTGGCAGTCGATAAGACCGCTGTCAGACTTCAGTTCCGCACGGCCGCCGAAAGTGGATTCTCCAATGGCCAACTGCTTTTCATTGGCGCACGGGTAGGCGGTGTTCAGGAATTGGAAAGTGTGTGCGGGCTGGTCGATTTCTCCTACGGGGATATCTTCGTAGCGGGCCATCTTGCCAGGCTCGTTCTTGGCCCAGACACGTTTGTAGAGCGTCTGCTTGTCGCCTTTCTGATGGTCTTTGGCGGGTTCCACCATAATGTTGGTGCGGGAACGGTGACTGTCGTCGGTGTGGGAGGTCATCACGGAACCGTCCGCAGAGGCCTTCTTGCCCACGGTGATGGTGGTGCATTCCATACCTTCGGTCATCGGGTCAACTTGGTTTTGAGCGCCGGCAACCATAATGCCTAAAAGCGCTACGAGGGTGAGGGAGAAGAGTTTTTTCATGTGCGTATGTGATTATATGATTATGCGATTATGAGGATGCAAAGATAGGAATTTAACTTTGACAGTTGGCATTGGCTATTGACCTTTTTTGGGGTTAGTCGTTGGAAATTAGGAGCGAGGCATTTTTAATGCTACCTATTTATTCTATTACATACCAAGTGTAGCCATTGGCGGGTATGGTTACGGTGAGTTGAACGTTGTAGTTCCGGTCCAAATGATATGTTTTTGATTTTCCTTCCTGTTCGCGAATGTGCGCTGTCTGCTCTAAACCGGTATAGTAGAGCGGCAGGTTGATGGTTCGGGTGATGGGCACATTTAGGGGATTGTAGAAAACGGCCAATCCCTTTTCCTTTTCAGTGGGATTTACATGCAGAATGCCGTCCCAGTCGCGGGCATCAGGCTTGCGCAGGTGGATGATGTCGCTGTTGAGGATGTTGCGGTATTTCTTGTACCATTGGATGATTTCTACCACGGCTTGTTTGGTCTCTTCTGTGTCATAAAGGCGCGGTCCGCGGTAGCAGGCTTGTACGCCGGCGGCGTAGTTTTGGAACATCAGGGTCTTGTATTCCAATAGGTGCTCGCTCAAGGGCTCGATAGTGGCTGCTTCGCCGCCGCCGTGATATTGCGTGAGGGGAACAAAACTCCAACAGGCAGATTGCGGCCGCTCAAAGGTGCAGTCGTAGTTCAACTGACGGGTGTGCAAAAGCTGCATTTCGCGAGGCAGTGACCAGTTGACCTCTTTGTAGCCAATGCTGGTCTTTGTGGAACCGTTTAGAAAATAGAAGTCGGGAACATTCAGATAGACTCCGCTTTCGCACATGCGATGGTAGAAGTTGGCTATGGTGTAGAATTGATTCCACTGCGAGTCGTTGAAGTTCCGATGTCCAGGATGTTTTTCGCTGGCGCAAAAGTCGCCGGGATAGGAACCGTCGTGTTCCAGACAGTCCATACCTGTTTCTTGGATGAATTTTTCAAGGTTGGAAAAATAGGTCTGTCCCCAGGAACTGCAAATACAGGGTGAATAGCCGAAGGTCATCCCGCCGGGTTCTCCCGTTTGGCTGTTGATGCAGTCGTTTTCATTGTCGATATGGCGACTGGCTAAAAGCGAATAACAGCCCATTTCGATGCCCTTGGAGTGGGCATAATCTACCAACTCTTTGTAGCGGGCGATGTTCTCGTCGGAGACATCTTCCGCATTCAGTCCGCAACCGAAACTGAGGATGATCATCTCATAACCGGTTTCTGCGCATTGGTCCACCATGGCACGTACGGTGGTGGGATCGTTGGAAGTGAGATGCACGAAGATGGGATTTTCGGTCACCCAAGGCGCTATGGTGCTGTAAAATCGGCGTTGGAATAGTCCTTGGCGTTCGTGGTCGAAGGTGTCGAATAGCATTTCCCAGACGGTAAAGGTGCGGAAGTTTTCGCCAACCCCTATTCTTTGGGCAGGGCCAATGGATGGATTTACATCAAGCATGCACAAGGTCGTGCAATTGTATTCGCGCTGGCTGGTGAAAGCCGTATCCAGAACCCAATGTGTGGTGCGGTCTGTCCCTCTGTGCGATGATTGCCCGGCACAATTGTAATCGGATTCGACATGGATTTTAGCATGCAGAGCCCAGGGCGCATCGCCGGCATAAGGGCCATCGGGTTCGGCAAAGGAAAGATGTTCCAGACGGAATGCGTCAAGGCAGACTTCCTTGCCGCTGTGGTTGATGACTTCCATCTGCTTGCTGATGACGGGAATATGGTCGTAGGCAGAGAAGGTGATGCGCACGGTAATCCCTTTGGCGCTGCCTTGACCCTCTAAGGTGAAGGTCACGGTCTTTCCAGTAGGGACTTGTTTGTTGAGAGCCCAACGTTTGCGGGCCCAGTGGATTTTTTCTTCAATAGCTCCTTCACTATAGTCTTTTAAGACAAAGGCATTTGCTAATGGGGACATCTGGTCGAGCCATTCGTGCTTTAAGAATGCCAGCTCCGGTTGGTTAGCCAATCCGCCCACGGGGTATTCTCTGCCGTCAATGGTCAGGAACCCTTCGGGGCTGGCCGCGCGGAGCATTTCCTCCCCAGTCATGTGGTTCTTCAAACTGATCGTGGAAAGGGCTGGTTCTAAACGGAAGGTTCTCGACACCATGGCGTTACCGATGGTCAGCTCTTTGCCGTCAGCGGACGTGCGTACGTATGCCTGTGATTTTTCCGGGGTCAGGAGCCAGTCGAATCCCAATTTGTTGGATTGGATGGGTTGGGCATTGCCGTTGCCTGCCATAAGAATCATAGCAATGCAAAAAAACGAAATGAGCAGTTTGTTCAAGAGTTTCATTTTATCAAAATTGAGGATGCGATAATGAAGCGGCGAAGATAAGAATTTAACTTTGACTATGGACTTTGCCCACTGACTTTTTTGTAGAGAATCTGATGTTTTGCCCTTGCCAAGGGATACTTGAAACCCGCCTTGGCGGTGTCGATACCTACTGCCAAAGCGGGTTTCAATATATATATGGGAAAATGTGTTTTATCAATTTAGATGGAACAGCTCTTCCAAGAAGTGGGTGCAGTCTTCGAAGGTAGGGAAGGTGTGCTCTTGGGGAATGAGCGCAGGAATGACATTCATCTTGGTGAGCATATACATAGGTTGCGGTTGGATGATGGTCATCAGCACCATAACGCCTTTTGCTTGCAGGTCTTTGATGGCCGTTTCCATAGCGTAAAGACCGGATTGGTCCATGAAACTGACCAGTCGCATGCGGATGATGACGACTTTGACATCGTCGGGAACATCGTGCATGACTTCTTGGAAACGGGTGATGGAACCGAAGAAGATAGGTCCGTTGAGGCGTTGAATGTAGATTTGGTGTTTGATATCGTCGGTCAAACCGTTTTCGTCGGACCAAGGCATTTCCTTGTCGAATTGTGTGATTTCTCCTGCATTGTAGCCGCTTTCAACCAAGTCGCCGGCGCGTTTCATGAAGAGGACGCAGGCGATAATCATGCCGATGCCGACAGCGATGAGCAAATCGACAAAAACGGTGAGGAAGAGTACGGTGAGCAGTACGACGGCGTCAGCGCGTGGAATGTTCGGAAGGTCTTTGAGTCCTTTGAAGTCAATGATGCCGATGCCGACGGTAATTAGGATGCCGGAAAGCACGGAGAGAGGCACATACTTTACGAAGCGTCCTAAACCGAGCAAGATGGCTAATAGGAAGATGGCGTGAACGATGCCGGAAATGCGAGTGCGGCCGCCGCTTTTCACATTGACCACGGTACGCATGGTGGCACCTGCACCGCCAATGCCGCAGAATATGCCGGCGAAGAAGTTGCCGATACCTTGTCCGATAAGCTCTTTATTGCTGTTGTGCTTGGTCTTGGTGATGTTGTCGGCCACCACGGAGGTGAGCAAAGTGTCGATGGAACCGAGTCCCGCCAAGGTCAAGGCAGGGATGACGGCGGTTTTCAGCACGCCGCCCCAGGCGATGCCCGCTAGGGAAAACTTAGCGAAGAATGGCAATGGCATCCCAGATGGAATTTCGCCAATGGTAAGAGCCGGATTGAAGCTCTTGACAAATAAGGATATGATGGTTACCGCAATCAATGCTACCAAGGTGGCGGGCACTTTTTTGGTGATCAGCGGAAATAGGTAGATGATGACTATGGTCGCGATGCCAAAGAGCAAAGCGTATAGGTCGAAACCGGCGATTTTGGACGGGAATTGCGTAATCATATCTACGATGAGCACGGGCGACTTCATGCCAAATAGCGGGTATATTTGCTGTAATATGATGATGATGCCGATACCGCTCATAAATCCAGATAGTACGGGGTAGGGGATGTAACGAATGTATTTTCCGATTTTTAGTATGCCAAATAGGATTTGGAAAAGTCCGCATAACATGCCGGCCACGGACATTGTGATGAGGACCGTTTCGATGGATTGGGTGGTTCCAGAGGACCAGATGCCTGAAATCAGTGTCGCGGTGATGACGGTCATAGGACCTGTCGGACCGCTGATTTGGGACGGGGTGCCGCCGAAAAGAGCGGCGAAGAAACCAATCATGATGGCTCCGACAAGTCCGGCAAGAGCGCCGATAGCGCCGATATTGGGAATGTCTTGTACGTCAATGACGCCAAATGCTTGGATGCCGAAAGCCAAAGCTAATGGAAGCGCAACAATGCCGGCGGTGATGCCGCCGAAGATGTCTCCTTTAAGGTTAAATGTATTGAGTTTTTTCATAGAAGAATATTTGAGTTGTTATAGTTTTTTTCAAAAGTCATTAAGAATTATTCGTTGTCTTCTGCGTTGCTTTCGCCATTGCCGGAGGTCTTGCTTTCCAACTCCATCTTGCCGAAGCGGAAGGTTATACCTGCGCTGATGAACCGGCTGTTGTATTTCGTGGTGCTGGTAGAAATGTAGTATGGGTTATTTTCGCGGCTGGCGGTTTTATTCCAGTTGAAAATATCGGTTACATTGATGAAGGCGGAAATCTTGCGGTCGAGGAAGTCGGCGCGCAAACCGCAGTCAATAGAGTAGCGCGGTTGCGTGGTGGTGAAGAGGGCGACATTCTTGGAACGGTAGTTGGCAGAAGCGTAGATTTCAAGCATCTTCCATACTTTTGCCCAGAAGTTCAAACGGAAACTGTAACCTAAGTTGGAGACTTCTCTCGTCTGATTTTCGCGGAAGAGGAATTTGGAGTTGTTGTAATAAATGTTGGCATAGAAACGAATGTTCATGAAGGCCTTCAATTTGTAGGTGACGTTGAGGTCTGCCCCCGTACGCCATGTGCTGCCTTCACTGAGCGGCATGGTGTAGGTTACAATACGGCCGAAATATTCATCGAACATGACATCCGTCAAGGTGTTCGTCTGGTTGTTCGTGTTTTTGAAATAGGCGGAAATGCCGACATTGCCGAATTTGTTGAAGAATTTGGTCCACGCAAATTCGATGTTGTTGGCGTGCGTTGGCAACAAGTCCGGATTACCCATGGAGAAGGCGTCATCACTGTAGGTCACAAAGGTGCTCAGCCGTTGTGCGCTCGGATTGCTGACGCGGCGAGTGTAGCTCAAACGGAAGTTGTGCATCGACTTGGTGCGGTAACTCAAATGCAGTGACGGCAGCAGATTGAAAGTGTTTTGCACAACATTGTCTTTCGGAGAATTCAGAATCTGGTAGAATTCGTGGTTGTAGCGGGCGCGCAAACCACCCTTGATGGTGAAGTTGCCGAATTTGTGCTGTATGGTGAAGTAGGCACCGGCACCTTCGTTCGGATTCCAGGTCTCTTTCAAACGGAGTGAGTCCAAATTGTATAGGTCTTCGGTGTTGGCCACTAAGGTGTCGTATTGTACAAGGGCGTAGCCATTGCGGTAACTGCCATCTACCCCAACTGCAATTTCTCCATTTTTGCTGTAAGGATAAGAATAATCTAAGGCGGCCCGAACATTATAACTCTTGCTGCGGTTGGTGCCGAGCTTGGTGAAGTCCATGCTGTTTTGCAATAGATAGTCTCGGATATAATCTGAGTAGGAACCGCCCATGTTGTAGCCGCCATTGACATTGGCGGTGAGGCGGTGCCCTTGGTTGTTGAATTTGTGCTCGTAATATACTCCGGCCGAAACACCAAAGTTGTTGCCATGGTTGTTTCTGTCCGTGGTGTAAACATAAGTGTCTGTGAAGTCTAAATACTCTGTTCGGAAAGTGTTGTCTTGACTTAGTGCGTTGCTCCAGGAAGGGTAGGCACTGACATTGAAACGGATGCTGTTGGCCGTGTCAAAAGTATAGGTTCCATTGAAATAGAAACCGCCGGAGTAGTTGTTGTTGCGAGACTCGCTGATGTCGTGGTTGTAACTGGAGGTGTCTCCCTCGTTGTTAAGACGAGTGGCGTAGGTCTCAGAGGCGCTCTTGCGGAAGGAGTAGCGGCCGTTGAGGTAGAAACTCAAAGAGAGCTTTTGGTTCGCCCAAACGTATGATATCCAGGGGGCAACCTCCGGCTTGGAGGAACCATTGACACCAAAACTCAAGAAACTGTTCTTCTTAATGTTGCCTTGCATCACAATGTTGATGATAGCGTCGGCGTCGGTGCCGTATTTCGCGGAAGGATTATTGATGACTTCAATGCGCTCCAGCGAGTTGGCAGGCAACTGCTGGATGAAGTTCTTGAGGTTGTCTTCGTTCAAATCTGACGGCTTGTCGTTAATCCAAATCTCAACGGAAGAAGAACCGCGGAGGGTGATGTTGCCTTCCACATCCACTTCTACACCCGGCGCATTTTGCAAAGCGTCAGCGGCTGTGCCCGTTTGGATGGCGGGGTCTTCAGAAACATTGTAGCTGGTGACTTCTCCTTCTACCAAATAGACGGGCTTTTCGCCTACAATGTGAACTTCGCCGAGGTTGGTGCTCAGCTTTTTCAATTTCACATTGCCAAGGTCCACATGATTGTCGATGCCTTCAATAATGATGGGCATCGTCAGCATTTCGTAACCGACTATTGAGACTTTCAAGTTGAAGTTGCCTGCAGGCACATCTTCAATGACGAACTTGCCCGTGTTGTCGGAAAAAGAGAGGCCAACAAGCGAGGCAATGGAGTCCTGTTTAACAATGCCGACGTTGGCAAAGATTACTTTTTCTTTGCTGTTAAGCGAATCCACAATGGTGCCGCTTATGGTGTACTGCGCTTTGACATTGGTTAAAATGCAGATGAGTACGCCAAGGAGGATAAATTGTTTTTTCATAAGGGGTTGGTTTATCGAATAAGGTTGAGCATGCCGGTCTTCACTATGATTTCACTTGGGTTGGCATACTTGGCATATTGGATTTTCCAAACATAGACATCCATGGGGGCGAGTTTGCCGTTGACGGTTCCGTCCCAACCTTGTTCTGTATTCCGAGTGGAGAAAAATAATTCACCGGTTCGTGTATAAATGTCAAATTGATAGTAGGCGACATCGGTTACTTGAGGCAAGAACACTTCGTTTCTGCCGTCGCTGTTTGGCGAAAATGCATTGGGCACCCAGAAGGCAAAGTTGTCGACAACGGGTACCACGGCAGTGGTGTCGTCAGAGCAGCCATCTTGGTTGGTGACCAGAAGGCGCACATTCATATTGTCGCTGTTTTCCAAATGGTATGCGTGAATAGGACTCATCTCACTGGATGAGGTCCCATCGCCAAATGACCAGTTGTAAGAAACTATATTGTCGCCGGTGGATTGGTCGTAGAACATCACCTCTTGGCCGTTTTGGGGCTCATCTGGCGCAAAGGTGAAGTCTGCGTGTGGAAAATCTGACACGTGGACTGCATTTTGCACTAAGATAGAGTCGTTGCAACCCGGGGCGGATGACATCCACAGGTAAATATCATAATAGCCAGCATCTGTAAGCGTGACTTGCGTTTGGGCAACGCTGTCAGGATGCAATTCCAAGGTGTCGTTGGTGAGCATCCAAGCGTATTTGCAGTTGACCGGACTGTTGGGCTGGTTCAAGTCAATGGTCAGCGGAGCGCATCCGTACTGCGGCGTGACAATCGGGTTCGCTTCAGGTTGCTCTTGGATGACAATGCGGACTTCCGCCGTGTCTGCCAAGCAACGGCATTGGTCGCGGGCAATCACCGTGTACGGGCGACCGCTCGTGATGTTGGCGGCAGATTCTTGTGCATTCGGGTTGGCAATGTCTGTCGCTGGGGTCCAGGTGTAGTACAAGGGCTCTGTGCCACTGAGAAGTTCTATGTTTACATGGTCGCACTGATGACATGCATTGATGGTCGTGTCAACGAGTTGGATAGAATCGTTGCGGCGCAGATAAAGGTAAATCGTATCAATGGTTCTGCCGCCTTCAATGAATTCACAGAAAACGGTTTCAATATAAAGAATCACTTGTTTGGTGTCCGAATTGTTGAAATTGGCCGTCGGGAGAATCGTCATGTGTGCAGTGGCCAAGGTGTCATTTTGGAAAGAAAATGAGTTGTTGTTGTTGGTCAATGTCAGGCCGTTTTCTGTAACTAAAGAATAGTCTGTGCCATTGACGGCGTCACCGGCGAAAGTGATGTAGGTGGTGTAGGCCGTCATGTTCGGACGAGGCAGGGTGAATTCCAAATCCAAATCTCTACAATATTGAATTAGCGTGTCGCCATGGCCGGGCGTGCTGTAGTGCTTGACAATGTCTAAGGACGGACTGTAAAAACTGCCTTCTTTCAAGAATACGCCAGAGTCATAGGCATTGTCTCCTATATTTCCAACGGCCAAATGCATGTGGTAGGTCTGGCAAGCCAAAATAGTGGCTTCGGCGGTGAGCGCCGTGGTGAAGCCATCGTATTCAATGCCGGACGCACCGCTGGGATTTGCATTGTAATAGGCGGAATATTGCGTGTGACATCCGGATGCACTGCCCATAGGTACGCCATTGTTGATGGTGTTGATGGCCACAGGAATGCCGGTTGGATTGGCCGCCGTGATGGTGTTGGGAATGATGGCCACATTCTTGGTGGTGGTGGTAAAAGTAACAGGGTCAATGCCCGTTAGAAAGAAAGCAAACACATCATTGTATGAGGAACAGACATACTCCGGATACTCTTCAGAAGCGAAAACATATTCAAAGGCAAAGGTGTCCGCCATGGCGATGAAGTCGAAATCCAGTACGGAGCAAGCATAGAGCGAACTGGTGGCAAGCGAGTTTAACTGAGGGTCTGAATAGGCATTGGCAACCGGGCTGCTTTTGCCTGCTTCGCTGTTAGGACCGGGTGCCACATTCACATTGCCTGTCGTCATGATCAACCCAGATTGGAAAGGCAAATTGGTGAATCCATTGCGGTTGAAGGTGCCAATCTGTGGAGATGTAATCGTGGTTGCATTGTTGTTGAATTTGCCCTCCGATAAGATGACGCCTTCGCCTGCCAAGTGGTCGTTGATGAGCGTGTTCGGATTCTGATTTTGAGCCGATGTGACGATTATGTTCTGGGTATAACCTTTCCCTATGCCTGCTAAAAAGCAGAACAGGATGACCATCTTGGTAAATGTACTGAATTTCATAATGATATGGCTTAGGTGCGTTTTGCAAAAGAGGAGGGCATCTTATTGGCCTGCTTCAATCACGCCGATGGCCCTTTCCACACGGCGGACCACTTCGTCCACGCCGAGAAGCTCGATGATGGTGAAAAGCTCTGGCCCTTTGGCGGTGCCGACAAGGGCAATACGCAAGCTGTTGAGCACTTGACCCATGTTGAGCTCGTTGTCCTGAATGTGTTTCATGACGGCGTCATGGGCCTGCATCTTGTCGAAAGGCTGGATGCTGGTTAGGATGCTGTCAATGGCGCGCAGTTTCTCGCCGGTGCCTTCTTTCCAGCGTTTTTTGAGCGCCTGCGGGTCGTATTCGGTAGGAGCAACAAAGAAATAGCTGGCTTGGTCCCAAAAGTCGCCCAAGAAGTTCAATCTCTCTTTAATCAAATCAATAACGGATTTGATATAGCTCTCCTCGGTGGAAATGCCTTTGTCTGCCAAGATCTTAGCGAAGTGTGGATAGAGCTCGTCGGCGCTTTTTTGTAGAATGTACTCGTGGTTGAACCATTTTGCTTTGTCGAGGGAGAACTTGGCGCCAGCCTTGCTGATTTTGTCGATGGAGAAGAGTTCTATCAATTCGTCCAAGGTCATCATTTCTTGGTCGTTGCCTGGGTTCCAGCCGAGGAGGGCAAGCATGTTGATGACGGCGTCAGGAAGGTATCCGGATTCACGGTAGCCGGATGAGGTTTCGCCAGATTTCGGATCGTGCCATTGCAGTGGGAATACCGGAAAACCGAGGCGGTCGCCGTCGCGTTTGCTCAGTTTGCCGTTGCCGTCGGGCTTGAGCAATAAGGGCAGAGGCGCGAATTGCGGAGCGTCCCAGCCGAAGGCTTTGTAGCGCATCACATGGAGTGGGGCAAAGGGCAACCATTCCTCGCCGCGGATGACATGGGAGATTTCCATCAGGTGGTCATCTACGATGTTGGCCAAATGGTAGGTCGGCATGCCGTCGGATTTGTAAAGCACCTTGTCGTCCAAGAGGGAAGAGTTGATGACCACTTCGCCACGGATGAGGTCGTGTACATGAATGTCCACATTGTCAGGGTATTTGAAACGGATGACATAGTGGTCGCCCGATTCCAAGCGGCGCGTGACTTCTTCTGCCGGGAGGGTCAAAGAATTGACCATGCCCATGCGCGTGTTGGCATCGTATTGGAATGTTTTCTTCTCCGCTTCTGCCTCTTTACGTTTGGCATCCAATTCTTCAGCGGTGTCGAAAGCGTAGTATGCCCATCCGTCGCGAACCAATTGCTCTGCATAGGGCTTGTAAAGCGCTTTACGCTCGGATTGACGATATGGACCGTGCGCTCCTCCAATGCCTACACCTTCGTCAAAAGTGAGGCCGAGCCACTTGAATGCTTCAACAATATAGGCTTCTGCACCTTCCACAAAACGAGTTTGGTCGGTGTCTTCTATGCGCAAAAGGAAAGTTCCGTTGTTCTTTTTTGCAAATAAGTAATTATAAAGGGCGGTGCGAACGCCACCTATGTGCAAAGGTCCCGTAGGACTTGGGGCAAATCTAACTCTAGTATTCATAGTGCATTTTAATTAAAAAAAAGAGGTTGCAAAAATACAAAAATAAGTGTATTTTTTTTGTACCTTTGCCGCGTTTTTTTAAATTAGATATCTTCAATAATTACAAAAAATAAAAAACAAACCCAATGAGAAAAATCTTAACCATTATGCTTGTCGTGATGCTGATGACGCAATGTGTTTTTGCTCAGCATTACAAAGTGAACCACAGCGATTTCACTTCTGTGGATCTTACTTTCACCTCCGCTCCTATCCAATCTAAAGTTATTAGCACTGATGCTGGTATCTACACTAAAATTACGATGGACGATTATTTACCATCTACCAAAGTAGGCAGCCCTGAACTCCCAACAATGACTCGACTGATTGAAGTTCCGCTTTGTGACGAAGTGGTTGCTACCGTGGTGAGCTCATCCTATACGGAATATGACGCCGCTGAACTTGGCATTAACACAGCTATCTTGCCAGCTCAACAAGCATATCCGAAATCCTATCGTGGCACGAAGACTTTTTCAAAGGACCAAGCCGTCTATAATCGCAACGCTTTCTACAGCGAACCGCTCGTCAGCGTTGAAAAGGTCGGCGTGATGCGCGATGTCAATATGGCCGGCATCCAAGTTTGCCCGGTCGCATACAACCCTGTGACAAATAAAATCCGCGTCTATACCGACATCCACGTCTCTGTTTCTTTCGTTAACGCAGACATCCCTGCTACTTATGAAATGAAAGCTCTGTATGGCAGCCCATTGTTCAAAGAAGCTGCTCACGCGGTTATCAATCCGGCACCTCAAACCCGCGACGAATACAAAACTTCTCCAGTGAAATATTTGATTATTGCTCACTCTATGTTTGCAGAAAATGAGGATTTGAATGCTTTTGTCAATTGGAAAAAACGTATGGGCTATATCGTTGAAGTGGCTTATACCAGCAACCCGAATGTGGGTACGACCACCACTTCTATCAAGAACTATATTCTTTCCGAATACAACAATGCCACAGCCGCTAATCCCGCACCTTCCTTCTTGGTGTTCGTGGGTGATCATGCTCAAGTTCCTGCATTCAGCAGTACAGAACAAAATAGCCATGTGACGGACCTTTATTATGCTTGCTGGACCTCCGGCGATAACATCCCAGATTGCTACTATGGCCGTTTCTCTGCTCAAAATGCAGCTCAATTGACACCGCAAATTAACAAGACTTTGATGTATGAACAATATACTATGCCAGATCCTTCTTATCTTGGCAAGGCCGTCCTCATTGCAGGTACTGACAACTCTTGGTCTCCTACTCATGCCAATGGCCAAATCAACTATGTTTATAACAACTACATCAATGAGAACTCTACGACGCATGATTATACTACAGTGTATAAACACTTGTACAACGCCAGCAGCCAAGCTGCTACTATCCGCGCTGAAATTGGTGCCGGCGTAGGTTGGGCAAACTATACCGCTCATGGCGATGTCCAAGAATGGTATGATCCTTCTTTCACGATTAACCACATTTCTTCTATGAGCAATGTGGACAAATATGGTTTGATGATTGGCAACTGCTGCCTTACCGGCAAATTCAATCAGGACTGCTTCGGAGAAGCATTGCTTCGCGCTGAAAATAAAGGTGCAATGGCATATATTGGCGGCTCTGAAGTTACCTATTGGAACGAAGACGTTTATTGGGCTGTTGGCGTAAGAGGTTCTATCGCGGCTAATATGTCATACGATGCTTCTCATCTCGGCGCATACGATAGAATTTTCCATACCCATAATGAAGCTTATAGCGATTGGACATCTACCGCCAGCGCATTCTTGCAAGGAGGTAACCTCGGCGTTCAATCTTCTTCTAGTAGCATGAAGAAATATTATTGGGAAATCTATCACCTCTTTGGTGATCCGGGCGTAAGACTCTATTTGGGTATCCCTTCTGCTATGGAAGTCTCTGCTTCGGATGCTTTGACCGTTGGCGCTACTTCTTATCAAGTGCAAGCTGCTCCCTATGCATACTGCGCTCTTACTTTCAATAACGAATTAATCGGCGCTGCTTTTGCAGATGCTACCGGTAATGCAAATATCACGTTTGATCCACTTTCTACGCCAGGTGAATATGAACTCGCTTGCGGCGCTCAAAACCGCATTCAATATTTCAAGACGGTTAATGTTATTGTTCCGGAAGGACCCTATGTCGTGGCTTCCGCAATGAACTTGTCTCAAAACAGCCAACCGGTTAACGGTTATACCGTCAATTACGATTTGACTTTGAATAACCTCGGCGTTGCTAATGCTGCTAACATCACCGCTACAATGACCACCACTTCTCCGTTGGCTACGATGATTCAATCATCTGCTACCCAAAATGGCTTGGATGTCAATGCTTCCACTGTCCTTTACAATGCCTTTTCATTGGCTATCTCTGCTGACGCAAAAGATGGCGATATCATTTCTTTGCAAGTGAACGTGAACTGGGGCAATGGCAACTCTACTAAGAATGTCAATCTTGTGGTTACGGCTCCTAAATTGGTCGTTTCCAATACGACAGTTGCTCCGACAACGGGCGCAACCGCTATTTTCCCGGGCGATGCCGTTACCATCACGGTTGAAACTAAAAACGAAGGCCATGCTCCTGTCCTTTACGCAGTAACCGATCTTACCTGCAACTACTCCGGCGTGGTCGTCAATACACCTTCTTATCAAATGTATGATTTGCAGCCGGGCGCTACAACGGCTTCTCCATTTACCATTCAAGTCAACAGCTCTGTTCCTGAAAATTCCGTCGTTCCTTTGTATCACCATATCCTGATTGGCAACGATCATATCATCGATACCCTTTATATCACGATTGGCAATGCAATGGAAACTTTTGAATCTGGCGACTTCAACACATTCGCTTGGACTAACACCAGCAATCCTTGGATTATCACGACAACTTCTCCTTATGCTGGTTCTAATTGCGCTCGTTCTCATCAAAGTCTCTCTTACAGCCAGACTTCTACCTTGCGAATTACTATGGCGGCGATGATGGATGGTGCCATTTCTTTCTTCAGAAAAGTTTCTTCTGAACAAAATTACGACTTCTTCAAGTTCTATATCGATGGACAAGAAATGGAATCTCAATCTGGTACTGTAGCATGGAGCCAAGTCTCATTCCCAGTATCTGCAGGTTCCCACACCTATAAATTCACCTACTCTAAGGACTACAGTTCTGCAAATGGCAGCGACTGCGCTTGGATTGACAATGTCAACTTCCCAGGCGTTGGCACTATGGTGGTTGAAGATATCCAAGACAATGTGGGTGTAGAAGATCGCGCACAAATGGCAGCTGTCGTTTATCCTAACCCGACGAATGGTCAACTCAATGTGAGCGCTTCCCAAATGATTCAGAAGGTTGAACTTTATGACATGAGCGGCCGCCTTTTGGATGCTATGAATGTAAATAGCACTACGGCTACACTTAATGTCTCCCGCTTCGCAAATGGCATCTATTTCGTGAAGACTTATACGGAAGATCAAAAATCTTCAATTACTAAATTCGTTAAGAAATAATGGCTGACACTTCCTTACAATACGATCAGATTATCAAACAGTGTCAGGATGTCTTTTCTAAAAAGGCAGTCGATTACGGCACGGCGTGGCGCATTTTGCGCACGCCGTCGCTGACTGACCAAATCTACATCAAGGCGCAGCGCATTCGCAGTATTCAGGAAAAGGGCGAAGCCAAAGTGGCCGAAGGCATCATTCCTGAATTTATCGGCATTGTCAACTATTCCATCATGGCACTCATCCAACTCGAAATCGGAGTGGCCGAGACGGCCGAACAGATTGTGATGGATCCGGCGCAGGCTGTGGAACTCTATTCTAAGTATATCCATGCCGCCAAAGACTTGATGATGAATAAAAACCACGACTACGGTGAGGCCTGGCGCCAAATGCGCATCAGCTCCCTCGATGATATCATCTTAATGAAACTCTTCCGTGTGAAGTCTATCGAGGACCACCATGGCAATACCATTGTCTCGGAAGGCTTGGACGCCAACTACTACGACATCATCAATTACTCCATGTTCGCACTTATCCGCCTTGTGCTGGAAAACGAACAATAGTTTGATTTGCAATTAATATAATAATAGAATATCATGTATAAGAAAGAACCTATCTGGCTGAAAATTATTCGCATCCTGCTCGGCTGCCTCTTTTTATTTTCCAGTTTTACAAAAGCCGTTGACCCCGTGAACTTCGGTATCACGATGAATGACTATTTCGTATCTTTTGGAATGGGCTTCCTGCACCCGTTGGCACAGTTTGCTGCGGTGTGCGCTATCGCCTGCGAATTTATTTTGGGTTGTATGCTGCTCTTCCGCGCACGAGTCCAGTTGGCCTCTTGGGGCTATCTGCTGTTTATGGTGTTCTTCTTCTTCCTGACGCTCTGGCTTGCCGTTGCAGAGTATCTTGAAGTGAAAGGTATCCACAATTTTGGCGTCGTTCACGATTGCGGATGCTTCGGACAGGCCGTCAAGATGACCAATTTAGGAACCTTCCTCAAGAATGTCGTGATTATCATTCCGACCATCATTCTCTTTGTTAACCGTAAAAGAATTCCTGATAACCGAATGACCGTCCTGGGTCAGTGGGTGTCTGTTTTGGTCTTCGCAGCCATTACGGTCTTGTTCCAACTCTACTGCATCCGCCACTTGCCTTTGATTGATTTTACCGATTGGAAAAAAGGCAAAGATGTGGTTTGCTTTATCGACCAACCGGCACAGAAAGATATGATCTTTGTCTATAAAAATAAGGTGGACAATTCGCTCGTCGAGTTGACTCAAGATGAACTGATGGAACAGAGTGATGATTTCTTCGGAAATTTCGACTATGTGGATCGTAAAGATAAGGTTATCAAAGAACGTGTCGCTCCTAAGATTGACGGCTTCAACATGTTGGACGAAAACGGCGCAGACCATGCCTACGAATTGATTTCTCATGAAAATGAAGAAGACCTCTATGTCTTGTACATGAGTGATTTGTCAGAAACGAATATGAAAGGCGTTGAAAAGGCAAAGAAACTGGCTGCCGAGTGCGAAAAGAAAGGCGTGGCTTTTGTAGCGGTATCGAACTCCCCAGAAGAAGAAATTGGCAAGTTTGTAGAAGCTAATGGCTTGACCTTCCCTGTTTATCACAATCCTATTGACCCGGTTCATGGTCCGTTCATGGTGCGTGATGCCGTTCGTTCTAATCCGGGCATCATTCTTATCAAAAAAGGGGTGGTTGCAGATAAATGGGCATGGCGTGATTTTCCTTCCTTGCAAGACAAATAATGACGATACGAGAACATATCAATTTTATAACTCACAAATTGCAGCCGCTTTACGAATCGCGTGAGGCGGCTGCAATTGCAAAATTGTATATGCAAACCAAGTTGGATTTGCAGCCTTATGAACTGGCATTGCGCGGGGGCGAACTTTTGCCATCCGAGCAGTCGGGTACTTTTATGGAAGATTTAGCACTCCTGCAAAAAGGTTGTCCAGTGCAATATGTGCTGGGCACGGCCGATTTCTTTGGCAATGTTTTCAAGGTGACCCCGGACACGCTCATACCGCGTCCGGAGACAGAAGAACTGGTGCAGCGTGTGGTGGACAATATGCAAACACATCCGCATCCGTTGATTTGGGATGTGGGCACGGGCAGTGGTTGTATTGCCATAACCTTAGCGCTGCAGTTGCCCTTTGCCGAAGTCTATGCTACAGATATTTCCGCAGAAGCGCTGTCCGTGGCCCAGGAGAATGCCCGCCGATTGGGCGCGAAAGTGCAGTTCGCACAACATGACATGTGCGACGCCGAGCATTTGCCCTTCGCGCCTCAGCCCTTTGACTGTATGGTGAGCAACCCGCCGTATATACCCCAATCGGTGCGGGCGCAAATGCACGTCAATGTGCGCGAATATGAACCGCATCAAGCCCTGTTTGTGCCGGATGCCCATCCGCTTGTCTTTTATGAGGCATTGGCCACCTTGGGCGAAAAAGTCCTTTGCCCCAATGGCGTCCTCCACGCAGAAACGTATGAGGAATTTCACGATGACTTGCGTACAATGTTTGAAGGCAGGGGTTACTGTGATTTTGTGTCCTATAAAGACTTGAACGACCGAGTTCGCGCTTTCTCAGTTCTGCATGCGCGAGGAAAATTGAAAATTGAGAATTGATAATTATGGGGACTCCCAAAAGGTCAATGTCAAAGTCAATGGTCAAAGTTTCAAGTTTCAAGAAAGTCACTCGGGAAATCAAGGGCCGTACTTGATGGCAAATAGTTTAAAGTTTAAGGTTTAAAGTTTAAACAGCGACTCCAAAAAGTCAACGGTCAAGGTCAATGGTCAAAGTTTCAAAAGTAGAGAAGTAGAAAGGTAGAGGGGAGACTCCCCAAAATCATTGTTCATATTTTTGTGAATAAATAAAATAGGGGATAGCAGAAAAATGTCCGCGTCAAGAATAAATTTGTAGTCAGATATAAACAAAGTATCGGAAACAAATTTTTTGCTGGCATCTCTAAAACTATCCCTAAAAAATGGAAAACAATAAAGTAAATGAAAAGATCAAAGAGATCAAAATTGAACATGGCTTGAGAAAAGAAATCATGGCGCAGTTGAATACGACCTATCCTACAGTGAAGTCGGCATTGATGTTCCGCAGCAATACTCAATTGGCTGAACGTATCCGTGCGTACGCATTGACACACGGAGGCATTGTGGTAGAGAGTGCCGCTTTATAGTGACCATAGCTTTTGTTCAATTCAATATAGATGTTTCAAATTGAATTATCGGAATGCTGAATGTTCAGTAATGTTATCCCTTTTATTCAAAATTGAATTTCAGTAAATTTCTTTGTTGTCGTTTGTTTTAAGTGTTTTTACTTAAAACGAGTTCTATTTTTGACCTAATAAAGCGGTTTCCTTCTTTGTATGGCCTAATGCTCGTTTTTTAATCACATTTGCTGGTTGAAAAATAATGCAAATTCGTTATATCTAATTCCAAAATTGTGTATTTTTGCACCTTAAATGTATAATAGTGCTTATTGCCTTATTGTGATGTGCAATATGGTGTTTAATGTTTTGATAATTAATTAAATAAATAAATAAAAAACAAACTCTATGAAATTGAAAGAAAACAAATCTTTGAAGAATTTGTTCCTGTTCCTGACAATTTGTGTCCTTTCTGGACTCGGATTGACGGCAATGGGACAAACAAAAGTGGAATTTAAATCCACGGGCAACACCACATGGACTGTCCCTCCTGGTGTTTCACAAATTACCATTCACGGTATCGGCGGTGGTGGCCGCGGTGGCTCTGCCTCTCAATATGCTGGTGCTGGTGGTGGCGGTGGCGGTGCATACGATGTAAACACTGTTTCTGTAACCCCAGGTGAAGTTATCTATATTCATGTTGCTAATGGAGGCACCTCTGCTTCAGCACCTAATGGTGAAGCTTCTACAGCATCTAAGACATTGGGTGGCTATGACCTCCTGAATGCTAATGGTGGTCATGTTGGTGAATCTGCTTCTTCTGATAAAGGAGGAATATCATGTAGTAAATGTGCAAGTGGTGCTGGTGGCGCAGGTGGCGCAGCCTCTGGTAGATCAGGCTCAATAGCAGGTGGTCGCGGAGGCAATGGTAATGGTAGTGACTACAAAGGCGGCGGCGGCGGTGGTGCTGCTGGTCCTGGTTTCACTCCTGCCACAGATGTTGCTACTGCTTTGAATGGCCGTAATGGTTTTGATTATGATGGTAGTAACAATGGTGATGGTGGTAAAGGCGGGACTACAGGTTTGGATCACGGTGGCTATAGCGGAAATTCATACGGTGGCGGTGGCGGTGGCGCCATGACGGGTACCAGTGTTAGTTATGCTGGTGCTGATGGTGCTCAAGGTATCGTTTGGATAACTTATTATGTGAACAATGCTGTAAATGTTACTTTCAATGCTAACATGCCACAGAATGACAACAATATGAATAACGCTATTCCAGCTAATGGTTCCATTAATTACGGAGATGCTTATGGCTCTATCTTAAATTGGCGTGACGCTTCTTACCAAACTGCTCGTAGAGGTTATACTTTCTCTGGTTGGAATACCGCTGCTGATGGCACGGGCACAGAAATTACTGCTACTTCCGTAGCCGGTACTTCTGATGTTGTTCTTTATGCTCAATGGACTCCGTTTACAATGACGGTCACATTCGACGTTAACGGCGGCACTTGGGCTACTCAACCTAATCCGAATCCTTTCCAAGTAACCTACGGCGAAACCTATAGCAGCAAAACCGGTTGGGATTGGCAAGTTCCTACCAAAACGGGCTACCTCTTCCAAGGTTGGAAACTCGATGGCGGTAGCACATATTTCGGCCCAGATTCCAAAGTGAACCAAATTGCCAACCATAAACTCGTGGCTGAATGGGTTGCTGAAGAAAGTCTCCCTTCCGCAAAGACGGTTTGCTACGAAGACGTGGTTTCTCTTTGCGCTCCTTCCGGCTATTCCGGCTATACCTGGACTCCTGCTGCTGGTCTTAGCGATGCAACATCCCAATGCCCTACGCTTACCGCAGCCAATATGACAAGCGCTTCTGTACAATATAAATGTAATTATACCAGTGGTAGCGTTTTCAATGGCGACTTCAACTTAGGTAATCAAGGTTTCTCCTCTGATTATGATTTCGTAACCGATGCTTCTGACGTCAATAACGAACTTCAACCGGAACGTAAAATTTCTACAACGACTTGCTGGCACAATGTTCACAACTCTTTGGATACCGCCTGCACGCTGAAGTCTTACGAAAACGATGGTGGCATGTTCCTCGCTGTAAATGGTGGTAAATTCCCTAACGAGGTGGTTTGGGAACAAACCGTTACGGTTGCTAAAAACACAAAATACAGAATTTCTGTTCAATGTGCTGCCGCAAGTCCAGACGGTGATGCTGCTCCGGCTAAGTTGATGTTCTTCGTTAATGGCGCTAAAGTTTCTACCGATACGACTAAGGTCGCTTCTCATGCTTGGCAAGAAATGTTTGTAGAATGGCAGAATACAGATGCTGTATTTGCTACGATCGCTATTAAGGACTTTACCGAAGCTACTGGCGGCAACGACTTCGCTATCGACCATGTCGTTGTTGAAGCTATCGACGGTCTTGGTAAAGAATATACTGTTGATGTCACTCGTAGAGATCAATTCAATCCTGGTGCTATTGCTACCACAGGTCAAACGCGCAATTACGGTACGGGTACCAATAATGCAATCGGCAGTACAACAGCTGCTACTGGTGGTGATAACACGATTTCTTATCAATGGTATCAAAACGGAACTGAAATTTCTGGCGCTACAGGCGCAACCTATACTCCGACGGTTACTGAACCGGGCACTTATGTTTTCACGCGTAAAGCTAAAGACGGCACTTGCGTTGAATTGACTGCTTCAACGGGTTCATGGACACTCACTATCAACAATGTAACAGTTTCTATTGACACGGTTAAGGGTGCTAAAGCATTCTGTGCTGGTGGTTCTACTACTTTGACAGCTGAGGCTACGGCAGCTCAAGGCACTATCTCTTATGAATGGAGCAATGGCGCTACAACCGCTTCAACTACAGTTTCTGCTGCTGGTGATTACACTGTTACGGCTTCTGTCACTGTTGGTGGCGAAACTACGACAGACACTAAGACAGTTCGCGTTACTGTTTATGATGCTCCTTCTTTCACGGTTACCACCACCCCTGAATCTTGTAAAGGTCACGATGGTAAAGCTAAAGTTTCTCTCGATGATGTTACCTACACTTGGAGCAATGGTGATGACAATCAAGAACCCGATACTTTGACTTCCCTCGCAAATGGCGGCGTATATTCCGTTACGGTTACGGATGCTAACGGTTGCCAAGCAAGTCAAAATGTTACGATTACTTTGAATAACACATTGGCAATTGAGGATATTACGGGTCCTGTCGTTTGTACAGGTACTGAATTTACGATCTTCCCAGATGATGCTCCCGAAGGAACAACCTACTCTTGGCCTGCTCCTGATGCAATCTCTGGCATTTCCGGTTTGACAGCCGGCGAAAACCAACCTAGTATCAATGGTACCTTGGTTGCTGATCCTACTATTATTACTACTCCGACTCCTGTTGCTTATACGGTTACTCCTAAAAACGGTGTTTGTACTGGCAATGCTATGGATGTTACCATTACTGTCACCACTATTGTCAACCCTGGCGTTACAATTACCATCCCACGTGAAATGACCAAATGCGCAGGTACTGAAGTTGAAATCCCTGCTGAATTCGTCAACAGTGTTGCTCCTCATAGTGTGAAGTGGGTTCTCAAAGGAACTACCGACACAATTACCCATGCTAATCTTACTGTCAATAAGGACACGCTCCGTCTCACTTTGCCAGAAACTTGTAGCGCAGAATACTCCTACTTGGTATTTGACGCCGACAACTCCGGTTGCGTGGCTAACGACGGCTGCGTTATTACCGTTAACTCCGGCACATGGTCTGTTCCTGCTAACATAACGGTTGATATTCCATGCGAAGCAAGTGCTGCTACTCCGGCTGCTACTCTGCTTCCTACCGTTACTGATAACTGTGGTAAACCGGTTACACTTACTTTGAAAACGATCAAACGTTATCTTGATGCTAGCTATTTGGTAATGCATGTTGACTACATCTATACAGCAACGGCTTGCGATGGTTCAACGAAAGAATGGCGCTACATTTATAATATTAAGGATGAAGCCGCTCCTACAATGAAGGCTGACGCTGAATGGCCAGATGACATTACGGGCGTTAATGCTTGTAAAAATAATCCGGACCTCACCGGTTTATTAACCGATGCGCAAGTTAAGGACCTTTATGAAGACTGTGTTGCTATCACGGTGGTTGGATCAGATGTTACAACAGGTAACGATCAAGCTTGGACGGTAACCAGAACCTATACTATTAAGGATGCCCATGGCAATGAAATTACACCTGCTCCTACTATGTCTGTGAGCGGTGGCGATGCTACTAAACCTGAAATTGCTTGTGTTGCTGATCAGAATGTTTACACAGATGCAGACCAAGATTATGCAACCCTTACTTTTGACGATCCTGTTCCTACAGATAATTGTAGCACCCCAACATATGCAATTACTTATTCCCCAGCTGCTCCTACGGACGCTTCTTCTACAAACGCTTCTGGTAAATATCCTATTGGTGAAACCGTTGTTACCTATACTGCTACTGATGCTGCTGGCAATACGGCTTCTTGCACCTTCACTGTTACAGTTGAAGACAACCAATTACCATGTATCGGCTGCGATCCTACAGCAACAGATCCTACAGATCCTACTGCTGGCGTAAGCTGCTCTTCCATTACAGGCAATACTGGTAATGTTATTGTTCCTATGGATTTAGATGTTACTACTTATACTCATGGCAATGATAATTGGAATGTGACGGCTTCCGATAATGATGGAATTGCATCCCTCACTTATGTGTTAGTTGGCGCTACCACATTGACAACCCCTGCAACCACCCTGAATGGCCAGACCTTCAACAAGGGCATCACCAAGGTCATCTGGACGGCTACGGACAATGCCAACAATTCAGTTTCCTGCTCCTTCACCGTTACAGTTGTGGATGAACAAAAACCTGCGATTACGGCTCCTGAAGATATCGAAGTACACAGCTATGCTGAAAAACCGGATGCATACGCAGACCTTGATGAATTCCTCGCTGCAGGAGGCGCTGTTTCCGATAACGATGAGATCGATCCTGATTCATTCCGTTCTACAGAAGTTTCTGATGGCAAGACCTGTCCAGAAACCTTCACCAGAACCTACTTCATCAGCGATATCAGTGGCAATGAGGCTTCCGCTGTTCAATTGGTTGTGGTCAACGACAATGTTGCACCGACCTTCGATGCTCCGGAAGATGTCGTCATCTGCCGTGTTGCTCCAGACGGCACTATCGATGCTAACACCACACTCACTGGCGAGCCATCTAATTTGGCCGACAACAACAGCGCTGTGGAAGATCTCGATATGTCATTTGTTGACCTCGACACGCTTCCGGCTGATAACCATGACATGCGCGTGATCCGCCGTCAATGGAAAGTCGTTGACGAATGCGAAAATGCTACAACGAAAATTCAAAATATCAGTGTTTATCCTGCTGTTGCAGTAGAGAACACGAACTTCAAATGCCCGGATGACATCGACGAGACATTGCCGTTCGGCCAGTGTGAAATGGAAATCAACATTGGTGTGGCCACCTACACTGATCTCTTCGATCAAACCCTTACCCTGACCAACAACGCTCCTGCAGACAATATCTATCCTGAAGGCACGACGATTGTCACCTGGACGCTGACAGACGAATGCGGTTTCTCTATTTCCTGCGACCAGACCATCACTGTCACCTTCCCTGAATGTCCGGTGGCTGTGGATGCTGATGGCAACGAATATGAAAGCGTGCGTATCGGCTGCGACTGCTGGACGAAGCGCAACCTCGAATCCCTTACCTACAGCGATGGCACCGAAATCCCTGGCGTTTACAACTATGTTTCTGAGGTTTATCCTAATGAGAACGACAATGTGGCTACCTTCGGTCGTCTGTACGATTGGGCATCCGTCATCAATGACGGCGAAGATAACCTGTACGGCCATGTTCAAGGCATCTGTCCAGAAGGATGGTATCTGCCTACCCGCGCAAAATATGATGAACTCAACGGCTACGGCGTGTCTGCATTGAAGGCACCTGAATATTGGTTGGACGGCGGCGGCAGCAACACCACCGGCTTCACCTCCCTGCCTGGCGGTTTCTATGACGGCTCCATCGACAGATATATGAACCTGATGGGCGAGGCCTACTACTGGTCCACCTCTAAGGTTGACGGCGAATGGACTCCAGTTCCGTGCAGCATCCGCTACATCTGTAACCAGATTATTGATGCAACTTACTTGGAAGGCCTCGGCTACAGCGTAAGATGTATCAAAGAAAAAGAATTCAGATGCGGCGACATTGTGAAGGATGTTGACAACAACACCTATAACACCATTAAAATTGGCGACCAGTGCTGGACGAAAGAGAATCTGAAAACCACTAAATACGCTGATGGTACAGCTATTGCCTTAGGCGGTGTCAGCTCTACCGCTCCATGCCGCTATTATCCTGATGGCGATGCTTCCAATGTTGAGACTTTCGGTTATCTCTACAATTGGGCCGCTGCTATGAATGGTTCATCATCATCCAATGCAGTACCTTCTGGCGTACAAGGCATCTGCCCTAAAGGTTGGCATATTCCTTCTAATGCAGAATGGTATCAGTTGTCAGATTTTGTAAGTAGCATTAGTGATTATGTTTGTGGTGACAATCCAGAGTACATTGCTAAATCTCTGGCTGCTGCCACAGAATGGGGCACTTGGACAGGTTTCGATTGCTTGGTTGGTGGTGATCTCCCTTCCAACAACGCTACCGGTTTTACGATTCTTCCTGCAGGCCATTTCGAAGCAGGCGGCGAATATTATAGCTATTTCCGCCGTAATACTGGTTTCTGGAGTTCTACCTTGAAAAATTCAGATGAAGCCTATAATGCTTACTTCTTTTACGGAAGTGCTCAATTTAATCATTATGAATCCAATTTACGCAATGGATCCTCTGTTCGTTGTCTTCGCGATCAGGTATCACCTGCACCAGCCCCTGTTTTCGAATGCGGTACTTCCACCATTTCCGATGTGGATGGCAATACCTATAACACTGTTAAAATTGGTGACCAATGCTGGATGAAGGAAAACTTGAGAACTTCTACCACCACGGGCAACACATATCATGCCAATAATAATGCGTCCAATGACGAAACCTACGGTTTGCTGTATGACTGGGCAGCCGTAATGCAGGGCTCTTCTTCTAGCGAGGCCAATCCAAGCGGTGTCCAGGGCATCTGTCCTGCCGGCTGGCACGTGCCGAGCAATGCGGAATGGACGCAGCTGACAGACTATGTGAGCAGCAAGTCTGAGTATCAATGTGGAGGCGCTGACTATATCGCCAATGCATTGTCCGCTGCCACGGGGTGGAATAGCAATACCAGCGAAGGTTGTAATGCGGGCAGTATCAGTACCACAAGGAACCTCACGGGCTTTTCGGCCGTTCCCGCTGGCGTCCACTTAGGCAACATCAACGACTCCTATTTCGGCAACAACGCCTACTTCTGGTCCGCTGCCCAGTACAGGAGTGGCTTCGCATACTACTGTTACTTGGACTACAGTGAAGCCAGCGTGTACCACAGCAGACGTGCTATGGGCCATGGCTTGTCTGTCCGTTGTCTCAAAGACTAATTGATAATATAGAATTTATAATAGATAATGAAGGTCCGCGCGAGTTCCTCGTGCGGACCTTTTTTGTTGTATAGACGAGAAGGCCTTCGGCCGCCATTAGCATTTTTGGAGTTACCACTTGAAACTTGATACTTTGACCATTGACGTTGACTTTGACTTTTTGGAGTCCCCATAATTGTCAATTATCAATTTTCAATTTGACTTTAGTATTGTTACATTATAAAAATGGGCTGTAAAGGTTCATTTTGCACTAAAATCATAGCGTGGAGACCCTGTGTCTCGACATGACCTCATCTCAAGGGTTGACATGACCTCATCTCAAGGGTTGACATGACCTCATCTCAAGGGTTGGCATGACCTCATCTCAAGGGTTGACATGACCTCATCTCAAGGGTTGGCATGACCTC
>JAKSMD010000080.1 GCA_024400815.1 Bacteroidales bacterium
TCGGACACATCTGAGAGATACTGGTGTTCCCAATGTGGCGGGTCCATCTCAGTAAAAGGGTCAACGCCATATATGTGGTCCGTACCAAAGAGTTCGATTTCTTTTTGCATAAAACGCTTTTGAATCTTAGCAAACAGCGGGTCCGATGAATTGAGGAAGTAGGTGGGTTCGAAGCCACACCACGCGCTCAACTGCTGAATATCGGCTTCAGGGTGCATCTCAGCAAAGCGTTTGGGCACATGTCCGGAGAAGGCGGGCAGCACAGGCGTCATGTTCAGTTCGCGTTCGCGGGCGACAATTTTCTTCTGCAACTCTTTCTGACTCTCTATCCACGACAAAGGCAGCGGACCGCCAAAGCCGTCTAAGTTGGCCATACGATGCCAAGGCAGGTGCGCTGGCCCCGAAAAGTAACTTCGAATCTCTTTGTCGCTCATGCCGTACTCCTTCCAAACCTCGTACCATACCGACTCCTGTCCTGTAATTGCGAGCGGCATATTGATACCATGGAGTGCCATCCAATCGATAAAGCGTTCCCACTGCGTCCAAGTCCACCAGGGCATAGTATAACCGTAAGTGCAGTAGTTCAGGAAGAATCGTTCCTTAACGAGTGCCTCTTTGCGAATGGTATCGCCCACAGGAGCCAATTTTTTAGGCAGTGCAATAGACTCGCGCTCATACCAGGAGACATGCACACCTGCATAGTGTTGCAGGTAATAGTTGAGCCCCATTGCCAAGGAGTTGTCGTTATTCCCCTTGATAACAATCTTTGCCGTATCGTAAAAATGCAACAAGTCGCCGCTCGTCAATTTCGCTTTCGGGGAACTCACCTCGAAAAAGTCCAGCGTGTCTGCCTGATATACAAATACGATATTGGTATCAAGGTCGCCCAAAATGCGTCGAGCGAGTTGTTCCACGGGTTTCTGTTGCGCTGTCGCCGGCAGCACACCCAAAATGGACAAAAGGAATAGCAATGCGGTTCGGTGGAATTTCATGTTAAGATTACAGGGGCGTGTTGGTTACGACGACATTAAACGATAAAAGAATTAAGCTAAAGTTAGGGTGTATGCAATATCGAACAGTCGATATATCCAAAAAGTTTACTTCCGGATTCCTTTGACGACGAACTTCTTCAGTTCCTCATTATTCTTTTTACCTTTATAAAGAAGGGCAAATTTGCGCGTAGTTTGGCAGTTTTTGATAGTTACATTATTATCACTGCCAAAGAAATCTACAAACATCTTGTCGCTGCAAGGAATGAAAGTGCAGCCATCGTAATAGGCGTGATTATCAATATAGTAACGTTTGTCATCAATGCAATTCAAATAAATCTTGCAGTTCTTGTAGGCACGAGCAGCCGTACTGGAGATACTAGTGTAGCGAACCAAGCCAATGGTACATTTGCTGAAATTTATATTATAGTAAGCATTCGCATTGGCATTGTAATTCAATCGCGAGTTGGTGATGCGTATTAAGTCGCGACCGTTATTGCGATGCAAGTTAAAATAGATGCTGGCGGGATAATAGAACTTTTTAGTGGCTTGTGCGATTTTGGAATCAGGCACGGGTAACAAGTCCACGGCATCAAAATTGCAAGTGAGATTGTTTTTGACTAAAACCTCTTCGGAGCAAACATAGAAACTGGCAGCATGGCCAGAACCAGAGTAGTTGAATTTCAGTCCGTCAATCTTGACTTTATTGATATAGCCAACCAACATTTTCTTTGAGATAGTGCCCTTGGGTTTGAAAAGCACAACAGAATTTACTGCATCAGGCACATTGACGGTCAAGTTCTTAATGGTAACATTGGGCCAGCATTTCTCATAGAGTTCCGGGCGACTGTTGCGCGTCTCCGTAAGATAGCCCATAGAAACCATAAAGTTTTTAGACTCTGTAACATCAAAAACGCAATTGCGGAACACCAAGTCAAAACCCGTATAAGCGTTATAGGAAGTTTCAATCAGCACCGGAGTGAAATTCGTAAAACGACAACCTTCAAAGCAAACCTCACCAAAAACGGAGGAAAACTGGTTATAGAGCTTCGAAAAGTGACAATTGACCATTTTCACATCTCGACCGTAGCAGTGTACGTCAAAACGATTGATGTCGCAGTCCGTCAAGGTGGCTTTATTGACATTATTGGTACCAAAGATGCCCCAGTTTGCATGTCCAACCAAACGGACAAATTGAATATTCCATACATTGTTAAGCAAAATGCCGTAACCGTACTTGTCAGGTTGCGAATAGGTTCCCTCAATAGTGACATCTTCCAAGAGGACATTGGCAGAGTTGGCAATAGAAATGGCCTCATCAGCCTGCAGATTGTTCTTCGGTGTGGAAATGGACACTTTGCTGATACGCAAATTGTTCAGACCCACAATTTGAAAACATTTAGCTTTATAAGTAGATTCCTCACTACGCTTAATGGTCAGGTTGGCGATCAATTTTTCATCCTTAGAAGCATTGATGACCGTGCATTTCGGATTAGATGCATCAGTCTGATAGGAAGCCGTCGTAGTATTTTGAGCTTTGCCTTTGTCAATCAAGAGCAAATCGCGACGGGTAGCGCCATAATTATAACCCGAGCGTTTCTCCACCCACAAATTCTGGTCTTCAATGACCAGCAAGTGCATGCCGGAATCCAACATTTGAATTGCAGAAAAGTCTTTGCCATCCAACATTTTTTTATCCATAGGAATGCTGTCTGCAGGCATTACCATACGGAAAATGAAGCAATTCTTAGCTTTGTTTTTCACATTCAGGACCAGACCGCCAAAGTCGCTTTTGGGTGTCAATGGAATTGGCTGCGCATCTGCAGTCACCTCAATAGAGAGTTCCGTCATTCCCGAATAGTCCACATAGGCACCCGATTCCACGGCAGCCGTATGTGGGCGGAAAAGCACATCGTAGCGTGCCGAGTCCGTTTGGGCCTCATTCAATCCGAAATCAAAGGGCGAAAGCAGTTTCACCGTATCCGACTTACTATTCTGACCAAACAATCTATTTCCCATTGATATTACAAACAAACATGCGAGAACACAATATATTTTTTTCATATTCAAGCAATTAAATCAAACAAATCATTTTTTCTGATAAGCCACATCAAAATCCATTCGAGCTAAAAGTGAGCGGCCTAAAGTAACCTCGTCGGCATACTCCAATTCTTCACCAACCCCGATGCCGCGCGCGATAGTAGTCACTTTCTCTACTTTATCTTTTACATTCTTATAAATATAGAAATTGGTTGTATCGCCCTCTACGGTGGCGGGCAAGGCCAAGACAATCTCTTTAATATTCTCCGTATTGATACGTTGAAAGAGTTCATTCAACTTCAGCTGATTGATGCCAATGCCATCCATCGGAGAGATCACGCCGCCCAGCACATGATAGAGACCATGGAACTGGCTCGTATTTTCAATGGCAATGACATCTCGAATATCCTGTACCACACAAATCAACGATGGGTCGCGTTTGGGATTAAGGCAGATGTCGCAAACCTCATGATCCGAGATGTTGTAACATTTCTTGCAATAACAAACATCTGTCTTCAGTTTATTGATACGCTCCGTCAGCAAGAACACATCCTCCGATTCCGCCTTTATCAAATGCAACGCAAGGCGCAAAGCCGTCCGCTTACCAATGCCGGGCAACTTGGCGATTTCATTAACAGCATTTTCAAGATTTTTAGAGTAAATTTCTAACACGATGAGATGATTATAGGATTAACGGTTTCAGGTTTCATTTAGTCGAATACAAGGGTGGAGAACTGGTCTGGAAGAAGGATCTCATTGGCAACTTCAAGTAGTTGGTCGGCTGTAACATCTTCAATTTCTTTGATACTCTCCTCTATCGTATCGACTTCATCAAAATAGAGTGCCGTATGTCCTAAGGCAAGCAGTTCATTTAGATCATTTTCGTAAGAGAGTCGGCACTGACCGACAAACTGTTTTTTCGCATAATAGAGTTGCATGGTGCCTAGTCGTTGGGTACGCACTTTTTCCAATTCTTTATGTATCAAATCGAAACAGTGTTCAGTATGGTGGCTATCGCAACCGAAATAAATAGAGAACACGCCGGTGTCGGAGAATGCGGTATAGTCAGAGGCAATAGTATAGGCCAGGCCGCGTTTTTCGCGGATGCTCATATTCAGTCGAGTGCTCATGCCCGGTCCGCCTAACAGATTGTCAAGCAAATGCATCGGCACGCGTTTGTTGTCCTTGACGGAATAGGCAAGGCAGCCGGTCATAGCATTGACTTGGGCGTTATGTTTTTTCACAGTACGTTGGCGCGGTTCGTAATGCCCAAAGGGCACTCGCTCGCGTATGCGGTCAGCTATCTGTTCGCAACCGAAATAGCGGTTACAGAGTCGAACCAGTTTTTCAGTGGAGATATTGCCCACTGACGCCAGCACCACATTGTTGAGCGTATAGTTTTGAGCGATAAAATTCAAGATGCCCTCGCGTTTGATTTTGCGCACACTCTGTCGCGTGCCCAAGATATTCTTGCCCAGCGGATGGTCTTGGAATATAAGGTCTTCGAAATCATCAATAATCAATTCAGAAGGCGTATCCTTGTAGTAATTGATTTCCTCCAGCACCACCGTTTTTTCCTTTTCCAATTCTTTTTCTGGGAAAGTGGCATGGAAGAACACATCAGACAGCAGTTCCACTGCGCGCGGATAATCAACCGACAAGAATGACGTGTGGAAATAGGTTTCCTCCTTAGAAGTAGAAGCATTAAGATCGCCACCCACCGCTTCCATGCGACTGATGATGCGATAAGCGTTACGTTTCTCCGTTCCTTTGAAAATGGTGTGTTCTACAAAATGGGCCAAGCCCATCTGGTCGGCAGACTCATCACGGGTGCCAGCATTAACAAAGACGCCGAAATTCGATACCGGCGAATCTGTTTTCTTATGTATCAAGCGCAGTCCGTTCTGAAGTCTTACAATATCGTGCGGCATTGCTCAATCGTTACCTTTTGGATCGTATTGACCAAGTTTTCGTCGTTCGGCATCGTCACACGGATATAGTTATCCGTAAAGCCGCAAAGTTGGTCGTCAATCACTTCGGATTCCACCAACACGGGGCGTTTCTGACCTTCACATTGTTGATAGAAGGCCATCTTCTTAGCATGAGACAATTCCAAAAGACGCTCAGTACGTTCGTGTTTCACATCTTCTGCCACTTGATCCTCCATCATATTGGCATGAGTACGCGGGCGACGAGAATAGGTAAACACATGCATATAACTGATAGGCAGTTCTTCCAAGAACTTATAGGTTTCCTCAAATTCTTCATCCGTCTCACCCGGGAAGCCCGTAATGACATCACAAGCCACGCAAGCGTCTGGCATGAGTTTCTTGATAAAGCGAACTTTGTCTGCATATTCTTGTGCCGTATAATGGCGGCGCATTTCTTGCAGAATGCGATCACAGCCCGACTGCAACGGAATATGGAAATGCGGCATCAAGATAGCCGACTTGGACACCAGTTTGATGATATCTTCCGTCAACAAATCCGGTTCTACAGAAGAAATTCGTACACGGTCAATAGCATTCTGTTTTACGATAGCCTTCAGCAACTTCAGGAGGTTCTCGTTTGTACCGCGTCCGAAATCGCCCACATTAACCCCCGTCAAGTTCACTTCATGGACACCCGATTCACTGATTTTCTTGATGTTGTTCAAGACATTTTCGATATTGTCGCTTCGGCTCTTGCCACGGGCAATCCATACCGTACAATAGGTACAATGGTTGTTGCAGCCGTCTTGGATTTTCAAGAAAGAGCGTGTTCTATCGTGCGTTGAATAGGCATCAAAGAAATTAGGTGTAGGCGACTCGGGACGTTGGAGAATGTAGTCCACAACGCTCATCTTGTTCTGACTGCCGAAGACCTTGATAACCCCAGACCAGCGTTCCAAGAGATCGGGTTTCAGGGCGCTATAACAGCCCACTACCACTAAAGACGCCAAGGGATTGTCGCGATGCAGTTTTGAAGCAAGATTTCGAGTTTTCTTTTCTGCTGAGCTCGTCACCGCACAACTGTTGATAATGATGACCTCAGGAATGCCACCCTGAGTCCAACCATTCTCCACCAACTTAGCGGCGATGGCGGCAGATTCACTGAAATTCAGCTTACAACCTAACGTGTATATCTCAAAATTCTTCATAATAAATTATTTTCGTGTTTGGGATTGGTAGGGCGGATAGTCCAAGGAATAGTGAAGTCCTCGACTTTCCTTACGATCCATAGCATGCTTGATGATCAGATATCCTACATTGATCATATTACGCAATTCGCAAATTTCCGGAATCAGGATAGACTTCTTATACAATGCTTCCGTTTCACGATAGAGGATTTCCAGACGATCGAAAGCGCGTTGCAAGCGCAAGTTAGAGCGCACAATACCCACATAGCTACTCATGATAGTTTGGAGTTCTTTGCGGGATTGGGTAATCAAGACCATTTCTTCATTGAGCACGGTGCCTTCGCTATTCCAATCAGGGACATCCTGACAGAAGGAAATGCTCGGCAGGGTTTGCATTGCCTTAATGCAAGCACGGTGTGAAAAGACCAATGCTTCCAACAGAGAGTTAGATGCCAAACGGTTTGCGCCATGCAAGCCCGTAGAAGCGCACTCGCCAGAAGCATACAGATTGATGATAGAGGTAGCACCCCACTCGTTGGTTTGAATGCCGCCACAGGAGTAATGAGCAACCGGCACCACGGGAATCATCTCCTTCGTAATATCAATACCGATGCTCAAACATTTGGCGTAAATATTAGGAAAATGCTCGAAGATTTCCTGTTTCGGAATCAAAGTGGTATCCAAGTAAACATGGTCCACACCTTGACGTTTCATTTCAGAGTCGATAGCACGAGCCACAATGTCGCGCGGTGCCAAAGAACCTCTTTCGTCATATTTATCTACGAACGTATTGCCATTGGCATCTTTCAAGATAGCGCCAGCACCACGCATCGCTTCGGTAATCAAGAAAGAAGGAGACTCTTTGGGGTTGTAGAGAGAAGTTGGATGGAACTGCACAAACTCCATACCGCGGACAGCACCTTTAGCACGATAAACCATTGCAACACCATCGCCAGTAGCCACGACTGGGTTAGTAGTATGTTCATAAACCATGCCGAGTCCACCGGTAGCCATCATCGTAATCTTGGCGAGGATGGTATCCACTTCCTTCGTTTCAGGATTGTAAATATACGCGCCATAGCAAGTAATATCATTGGAGCGACGGTTCACTTCCACGCCGAGATGGTGCTGGGTGATAATTTCAAGTGCAATTCTATTTTCGATAATCTCAATATTGGCATGTTTTTGAGCTGCCAAAATCAATTTTTCTTCAATTTCATAGCCCGTCATATCCTTGTGGTGAAGTACCCGAAATTCAGAGTGGCCGCCTTCCTTAGCAAGGGCAAAACTGCCATCTTTGTTCTTATCAAAATCCACGCCCCACTCCACGAGTTCCATAACACGTTCAGTAGATTCGCGAATGGTGAGTTCAACGATATTGCGGTCGGACAATTCGTCGCCGGCAACCATCGTGTCCTCTATGTGCTTTTCATAGGTGTCGGGTTGGTAAACGACCGAGGCAATGCCGCCTTGGGCATAGCGAGTCGAACCTTCATCCATCTTGGTTTTCGTAACCATGCAAACTTTACCGAAATTTGCTGCTTTCAAGGCGAAGCAGAGTCCTGCGACTCCAGAACCAATAACCAGAAAATCAACTTCTTTGCGCATATTAAACATTTTACAAAAACGGTGCAAAAGTACAAAAAAAAGTAGTACGGGTGCAAAAACTTTTGACCACCCATAAGAGTTGTCCGTTGGAGATTAGGAGATTTTCTTACTTTTGCGTCATGAACACACAACACGATAACGATGGAGCAAGTTCCGTGCACAAAGGAAAATACGATGTTTTTGAATACCGACAATTCACCATTCGGCAGACACATGCTGCCATGAAAGTGGGCACAGACAGCGATTTGCTAGGGACACTGTCGCAAGGTGGAACTCAAATTCTTGACATAGGCACAGGCACTGGCATTCTGTCATTGATGCTAGCGCAACGCTATCCCGAGTCACGCATCACCGCCATCGAAATAGACAACGATGCCATTTTGGATGCCCGTTACAATTTTGAGCAATCCCAATACCACAATCGCATTTCGCTTGAGCACATTTCCTTCCAAGATTACCTTGAAAAACACACTGGCGAAGAGACCTTTGATAGTATCGTGTGCAATCCGCCCTACTTTGACAAGAGTTTGGAATGCCCGAACTTAGGACGGGCGCGGGCGCGACATTCCTCCAGTTTACCTTTTGAAGTGCTAATACATGGCGCTTACACCCTACTCCAACCCGACGGCATATTTTCCGTAAACATCACCCCGGAAGTGTTTGATAACTTCACAGCCCTATGTCAAAAAGAAGGGTTCAGTTTGCAAAACATCTATCGAATTCAAACCATACCAGGCAAGGCGCCCAAAAGATTCATCCTGTGCTATAAAAAGGGAATCGTAGATGAAGTAATCGACGCATTGCATTGTATGCGCAACGCCGACGGCAGTCGATCCGAGTGGTATCTCAATCAACTGCGAGCATTTTTAATCGTAAAAGTATAGAAGGGGAACCTTGTACGTCAGTTACCCATTAGCTATTAGCATTTTGGAGTCTCCCCAATTATCAATTGACAATTGGGTTCCCGGGGAACTACTGGCGATTAGGGACTCCCTGCAGTTGTTTCACGCGCTCAGGAGCCACTATCCCAACAACATTCTTTAAAAATTACGAACAAAAAAAAAGGACTGTCCTTTTGGACAGTCCCTTCTATTGCGAGTAAAACAATTTCTGAAATTATTCGCCAATTTGACGGCGGATGAATGCGGTGCATTCAAGAGCTTTGTCATTAGCATGGATATAATCGCGAACATTTTGTTTGCCGTCGCCACCCATAACCAGGATTTGATACATCAAAGTGCTTTCTTTGAAGAATTTAACCAAACGACCTTGAGCGATCTGTTGGATTTGAGCTTCATTGAGGTTAGCAGCTTTCTTTTCAGCTTCTTCCACTTTGATTTTGCGAGCGAGTTCAACTTGTTCTTCTGTAATCCAGCCTTTACCCATATTGGATTGCATATGATCTTCGCTATCAACGTGAGCAGGGTTGATGCCAGCTTTATTCAAAGCAGCGTCAACAGCCTTGGTGATCAATTCATTGCGAGTCTTTTCAACTGCAACAGCCAATTCTCTATCCTTAACTTCTTGAGGAATAGCTGTTTCATCCAATGCGAGTGGGTTCATAGCGGTGATATGAAGAGCTACATTGTGAGCAGCTTCTTTAGCGTTATCATCGTTCTTATTGAAACCGACGAGCGTAGCTTTGTGGTTACCCATATGGATATAAGCTTCTACATAAGCAGCTTCAAGAACATCGTAGTGAGGCAATTCGAGTTTTTCACCAGTTTTGCCAGTGAGTTCCGTCAATTTGTCAGCGACCTTCATACCGTTGAAGTCCATTTCGAGGAGTTCTTCGCGGGTGTTGATACCAGCAGCGATAGCGGCATCGAGAAGACTTTCAACGAAGTTAACGAATTCTTCGCCTTTAGCTACGAAGTCGGTTTCGCAAGCCACGAGGAGCATATAGCCCTTAGTGTGGTCAGCGTTCGTCTTAGCGACGAGACGGCCTTCGTTAGATTCGCGGTCAGCGCGTTTTGCAGCAACTTTTTGACCTTTTTTACGAAGGATATCGATAGCTTTTTCGAAATCGCCGTCAGCTTCAACCAAAGCTTTC
>JAKSMD010000081.1 GCA_024400815.1 Bacteroidales bacterium
TGCTACCAGGTTGGCAGCACCTATATCCGCGAAACAGCCCTCCCTTCTGATGGCTGGGGACCTGATGATCCGATTGATACGGTTATCCAAATTGGCGGTCCAAACTCTCAAGGTACGGGCAGCCAGTCCATCGAGTACTGGTTCCGTCCCTCTGTTGACGAGAGTGTCTTGTTGGTGGACTTTGCTTTCGCTCAGGAAAAAGCGCCGCACGATACCTATTACAACCCGTTCTTCTATATCGAAGTGATGGACTCCAATTATAACTTGTTGGATTTAGGCTACTATCAAGATCTCAATGGCCACGAAATGAATCAACCACCGTATTATTGGCCGTATTCAAGATTCTTGATTGTCCCCGTGGGCACTTCCTCATCTGGTAATATTCCTTATTGCTTGGCAACCCCTACCGGTTGGGACTACTATGGCACCAATGCGGTGAATCATACCTTTATGAAATATTCCTGCCCCTATTCTCAATATGGCAGCCATGTTTCTGAGCCGCACTCCGGCGTTGATTGCGAGTGGTTTGCTTATACCCCTGTCGCTTTCGACTTGACGAAGATGGCCCAACAGCATAAAACCGTAATCTTCCGTGTCAAATCTCATGCCTGCCAGGCATCTTACCATTGGGCTTACGGCTATTTTGCCGCCAAGATGATTCCGGGCTTCATTGCCGTGGATGCTTGCGGCAGTGATGCTATTACATTGTCTGTGCCTGCCGGATTCAATGCCGATACTTACCTTTGGTACGCTGGCGCTGACTCCGCTTCGGCAACTCAAAAAACCGCCTACGCCGGTATGCGTAATGTCGTACTGAACCGTAACGACGGTACCCGTATTTATCCCTACTATCGTTGCTATATGCAATCTATGTCCGGTGTTCCTTTCATCTACGAAGCCCATATCAAATTCTATGACTTGACACCGGATTTCACCTATGAGCAGATATATGGCTCTTGTGATTATACCGTACAATTCTCGGATTCCAGCTTGATTATGTTGCGCTCCCCGGCAGCTGAAGTGGGCGGTACGGAAGATACAATCTATCAAACCACCCAATGGATCCAATGGTTCAAGAATGAAAATAACAATTGGACTCGATTTGCAACGAATGATTTGTCCCCAACAACTCATTTTGATGCTCCGGGTGACTATGAAATTCGCATTGTCATTGAAGACGAAGAACATGTGTGCAGCGATACGATTGTTAAAGTGATTACCATCGAACCAGATGCGGTAGGCGAATCTACTAATGTGGATACCGTTTATACTTGTGAAGAGAATCTCCCGATTATCTATGATCAGGCAACGCTCGGTACAGAATATACTTGGCACGATGCTGGCACTCGTCGCGTAACTTATCCTGCTGCAAGCTGGAATGGCTGCGATAGTTTGGTTGATGTGACCCTCATTGTTCAAAAACCACAAGTCGAAATCGCCATCGGCGCTGACTTCTGCGATGAGTTTACGACTACTTTGACCGCTGAAGCCAATGTGAATGTTGCCGAATATTTGTGGAACACCGAAGAAACTTCCCCGATGATTGAGGTTCAAGAACCAGGTGACTACGCGGTGACCATTACGGACGAAAGCGGATGTGTCGCAGAAAAGGAAGTGACTATCCCCGCTTGCAAACCATTTGTGAATTTGCCGAATACTATTACGCCGTCTGATCATAATGGTCTGAATGACTACTTATGGATTCCTCAAAAGAACCTCATCCAATCTCTGGAATTCTCTGTCTTCAATCGCAATGGCGAGTTGGTTTATTCTACGACCAACAAAGACTTCCAATGGGATGGCCGTGTGAATGGCAAACTCTTTGTGAATGTGACCTATAATTACATTCTCAAAGTAATCGATTATGATAATTATGCAACGATGTATAAAGGCTCTATAACCGTTTTATAAGAGCAATATTGTCTATGAAGAAAATCTCTATCTGCCTGGTTATGGCATTGTGCAGCTTGATGATGTTTAGCTGCAAAGACAAACAGAAAAATATATCTGAAGAAAAGCCGACGGTAACCCCGCCGGCTTTTGATGTAGATTCTGCTTTCGCCTATGTGAAAGCGCAAACCGATTTTGGCCCTCGCACATTGGGTAGCACAGCCCACGAGCAGTGCCGTGACTATTTGTTGCAAAAATTGGCTTCTTTCTGCGATACCGCTTTTGCTCAAAATTTTACGGCTAATACGTATGATGGCAAACACTTCCAAGCTCAGAATATCATTGCCTCATTCAATCCTCAAAATCCAGAAAGAGTGGTGCTCTCTTCCCATTGGGATAGTCGCCCGTTTGCGGACCATGACCCTAATCCGGCTAACCGCGATAAGGCCATTGATGGCGCTAATGATGGCGCTTCTGGGGTTGGCGTGCTGATCGAGCTGGCTCGCCAATTACATCAAAATCGCCCAGACATTGGCGTTGACATCGTCTTGTTTGATGCAGAAGACTACGGCCCCAAAGAAGGCGAAGATGTGCCTGGCGAATGGTGGGGACTCGGCTCTCAATATTGGGCTAAAAATCTCCATTGTCCAAACTATACCGCTCGCTATGGTATTCTCTTGGATATGGTTGGCTCAGCCAATGCTCGCTTCCTTCAAGAAAGCTTCTCTGTCCGCGATGCCCAAAATGTGGTGGCAAATGTTTGGTCCACTGCTTACGACCTTGGCTTTGGCGACTATTTCGTCAATCAACCTGGCGGCGTGATTACCGATGACCATTACTATGTCAACAAGTTCTCCAATATCCGTATGATTGACATTATCCATTATGACCATACTTCCGGTACGGGCTTTGATCCTGTTTGGCATACTTTGAACGACAATATCCAACATATTGATAAAAATACACTCGGCATTGTTGGCTCTACTTTGCTCCAAGTGATTAAAAACGAAAAATAATGAAGGTCTTTAAGTTTGGCGGTGCTTCCGTGAAGGATGCTCCTGCCATTGAAAATTTATTGCACATTCTGCGCCGCTACCCAGAAGAACAACTTGTGGTGGTGATTTCTGCTATGGGTAAGACTACCAATTTTTTGGAAAAGGTGCTGGCTGCCTATCACACTGAACCGGAGAAGGTCTCCGCCTTGGTTGACGAATTGCAACAACAACATGAACAAGTTGCTATTCAACTGGTTCCAGATCCAGGTCCCATTTTGGATAAATTGCGTGCTCTATTTGCCAAACTTCGTGCTAAATTGACATTAGATCCTTCGTCGAATTATGATTTCGACTACGATCAGATTGTGAGTTTCGGAGAGTTGCTCTCTACCACGCTGATTTCTGGCTATCTCAATTTGGCTGGCATTTCAAATACTTGGCTCGATGCGCGTCGTATGATTCGCACCGATGCCACCTATCGCGAAGGAAAGCTGGATTGGGATATTTCTACCAAACAAATTCAGGAAATGGTTGCGAATGCCTTGTCTGGTAACTCGGGACAAGTGGTCGTCACACAGGGATTTATAGCTGGTACTGCTGAAAATCTGACGACTACGCTCGGTCGTGAAGGTTCTGACTATTCTGCTGCCATTATGGCTTACGCTTTGAATGCGGAGTGCGTTACGATTTGGAAGGATGTTCCAGGATTGCTCAACGCCGACCCTAAACGTTTTCCAGATGCTGTGAAGTTGGATAAAATACCCTACGAAGAAGCCGTGGAACTTTCCTATTACGGCGCCTCTATCATTCACCCAAAGACCTTGAAACCTTTGCAGAATAAACATATTCCGCTTTATGTCAAGTCTTTCTTCCATCCGGAAAATGAAGGCAGTGTGATTACGGACTGTCCTTTGAATATTGATGTTCCTTCTTTTATTGTAAAAGATCATCAGACTTTGCTGACAATATTCCCGCGCGATTTTTCTTTCATCGCGGTGGATAATCTATCGGAGATTTTCAACATATTATCTCAAAATCGTATCCGAATCAATGTGATGCAGAATCCAGCGTTGAGTTTCTCCGTATGTACCGATGCAGAATCGGCTCGCTTGACCCGTTGCATGGTGGTTTTGCAATATAAATATAAAGTAAAATATAATGAAGATGTACAATTGATTACCATCCGTCATTATACAGAAGGTGATATTGACAAGGTCATTGGAACACGTAACGTGTTGGTGCGACAAATGAGCCGCACCACGGTGCAGGTTGTCGTGACCGACTAACCTTTGATCACTTTAACGATTTCGTCGTATATCTTATTGATAGCGGTAGGTTGAGCGAAAGTTTTTAGATTTTCGCTCATTTTTTGTATGCGCTCGTTATCTTGTACTAAAGACATTAATTCTGGCATCAGCTTTGTCTTGGCTTCGCAATGAGGATGGCAGCATCTTGGGTGGACAATGCTTTGGCGTTGTAAGTCTGATGGTCTTCAGCAGCATATGGGAATGGCACCAGAATGGTGGGTCTGCCCACGATGGATAACTCGGCTATGGCTAATGCGCCGGCACGAGAAATGATGACATCTGCGATGCTGTAGGCATCGTTCATGTTCTTGATGAAAGGCACGATGCGGATGTATTCGTCTTGCTCTGCCAATAATTTGGAATCGATGTTGCGGAAGAATTGCTCGCCTGTTTGCCATAACAATTGGATGTTGGCTTTCCTGAAAACATCCAAATTTGCCGCCATGGTTTCGTTTAAGGTGCGTGCGCCTAAGCTGCCCCCAACCACCAATACGGTTTTCTTTTCAGGCACAAAGTTGAAATATTGATAGGCCTTTGGATCTTTATCCTTGATGTTGAGAATCTCAGCACGGATAGGGTTGCCCGTCTTAACGATTTTCTCTGCGGGAAAATATTTCTCCAGACCATCGTAGGCAACACAGATACGTTTGGCCTTTGCTGCCAGCATCTTGTTGGTGACGCCAGGATAGGAGTTCTGCTCTTGCAGGAGCGTGGGAATGCCTAACTGGTCTGCTGATTTCAAAGCAGGGCCGCTGGCAAAACCGCCTACGCCAATGGCGATGTCCGGTTGGAATGCTTTGATGATCTTCTTCGCCTTCTTCATGGCTTTCATCAAAACAAATGGCAGTTTGACATTCTTCTTGATGCCATTCCAAGAGAAGTCGCGACTAATACCATAGATGGTTAGCCCTTCGATGGGATAGCCGGCTTCTGGAACGCGGTGCATTTCCATTTTATCGCTTGCGCCGATGAATAATATCTCGGCATCGGGATTCTCTTTCTTGATCTTATTGGCAATTGCTAAGGCGGGGAAGATGTGTCCACCGGTGCCGCCGCCACTGATTAAATATTTCATAAGGTTAATGTGTTTATTATCGCATTAAATGATACGCTTTCATTGTGTTTAAGAGCAGGCAGGCCATTGTCATGGAACCTACGCCGCCCGGCACGGGAGTGATAGCTTCGCATTTCGGACTGACTTCGTCAAATTTGACATCGCCGCAGACATGATAACCTTTGGGATCATTGGCATCTGCAATGCGGTGAATGCCTACATCAATGACGGTGGCTTTGTCTTTCACATAGTCTGCGGTAATCATTTCTGGTTGACCAATGGCGACAATCAGAATGTCGGCGCGACTGCAGACGCGCTTAAGATTCTTCGTGCGACTATGGCAAACGGTGACGGTGGCATTGGCGTCTTTTTGCAAAAGCATCATGGAAAGCGGCTTTCCGACAATGTTGCTGCGGCCTAATATGACGCAGTTCTTGCCTTCAGTCTCGATGCCGCTTCTATGAATGAGTTCCATCACACCCATAGGCGTTGCCGGCGCATAACACGGTTTGCCCAACAAAAGATTGCCCATGTTGACAGGATGGAAACAGTCCATGTCTTTACGTGGATCCACATGGGCGGTAACTTTATCGATGGACACTTGCTTCGGTAACGGCATTTGAATGATGTAGCCATCCACTTCGTCGTCATTGTTGAGGAAGTCGATGGTGGACAAAATATCCTCTTCTTTTACAGAAGAAGGAAACTTGTATGCCGAACAGGTGTATCCTACCGCTTTGCATTGTTTTTCAATGCTGTTGACATAGCTGAGCGCGGCGCCATCTTCTCCTGCAATGATGACAGCCAAATGCGGAGCTGGCTTTCCTGCATCCAAAAGCGCCTTTACCTCGGTTGCGATTTCTGATTTTATGTTGTTGGCAATCTCTTTGCCGTCAATGATTTTCATACTATTGAATACCTTGTTTGAAACCTGAAACTTGAAACTTGAAACCTGAAACCTACAGCGGTCTTCTGCCAGGAGCATTCATTGCGCGGATGAGGTTCTTGGCTTTGCCGCTGTTGACTAACTTCATCATTTTACGGGTTTCGTCGAATTGCTTGAGCAAGTGGTTGACATCTTGAATGTCGCTGCCGCTGCCCTTGGCAATACGTTTGCGGCGTGAACCGTTGATGATGTCTGGGTTAGCGCGTTCTTCTGGCGTCATGGATTGGATGATGACTTCAATACCCTTGAATGCGTTGTCGTCAATGTCCATATCTTTGATGGCTTTGCCCATACCCGGAATCATTGACATCAAATCTTTGACATTGCCCATCTTTTTGATTTGTTGGATTTGAGCCAAAAAGTCGTTGAAGTCGAATTGGTTTTTGGCCAGTTTCTTCTGCAATTTGGCAGCTTCCTCTTGGTCAAATTGGGATTGTGCCTTTTCAACGAAGGAACGAATATCACCCATGCCGAGAATACGTTCAGCCAAACGGTCTGGGTGGAACACGTCTAAGGCCTCCATCTTTTCACCCGTGCCGATGAACTTGATCGGTTTGTCCACCACTGCTTTGATGGTCAAGGCGGCACCACCACGGGTGTCACCGTCCATCTTGGTGAGGATGACGCCGTCGAAGTTCAACTTGTCGTTGAAAGCTTTGGCGGTGTTTACCGCATCTTGACCCGTCATGGCATCCACTACGAAGAGGATTTCGTGCGGATTGACGGCGTCTTTGATGTTGCCGATTTCCTCCATCATCTCTTCGTCAACGGCCAAACGGCCTGCGGTATCGATGAGGACGACGTCATAACCATATTCTTTAGCGTGTTTAACACCGTTTTGAGCAATTTTAACGGGCTCTTTGCAGCCATCTTCTGTATAGACGGGAACGCCAATCTGTTCGCCTAACACTTTCAATTGGTCGATTGCGGCGGGACGGTAAACGTCGCCTGCCACCAATAACGGTTTTTTATTCCGTTTGGTTTTCAGCAAATTCGCCAACTTGGCGGCGTGCGTGGTCTTACCAGAACCTTGCAAACCGGACATCAAAATGATGGCTGGATTGGCTTTGATGTTGATGTCAATAGCATCGCGACCCATCAAGTTGATGAGTTCGTCGTAGGTGATTTTGACCATCAACTGGCTGGGCGAAACGGCATTGAGCACATTCATACCCAAGGCTTTCTTCTTTACTTCATCGGTGAAATCTTTTGCGATTTTATAGCTGACATCGGCATCCAGAAGGGCCTTGCGAACTTCCTTCATGGTCTCTGCCACATTGATTTCTGTAATGTGGCCTTGACCTTTGATGATCTTAAACGCTCTTTCTAATCTGTCGGATAAATTTTCAAACACGGTTATAAAATTATAGGTTAATAATTATTAATTATTCCAACTCTTTGCTGATTTCTGTGCGAATTAAGCTGGCAAAGTCCTCGATAGACATGGTTCCGTCGTTGACATTGCCATGGCGACGTACGGCAACCGTGCCGTCTGCTTCTTCTTTCTCGCCGACGATGAGCATGAACGGAATCTTAGCGGTTTCTGCATCACGAATCTTACGGCCGGTCTTTTCATTACGTTCGTCGATAACAGCTCTGAAGTCGTTCTCTTCGAGCATGGCTTTGACCTTGTTGGCGTAATCCATGTACTTTTCACTGATTGGGAGGATGACGATCTGTTCAGGGGTCAACCACAAAGGGAAGTTGCCGCAGGTGTGTTCGAGCAATACGGCGACGAAACGTTCCATAGAACCAAATGGAGCGCGGTGAATCATCACCGGACGTTTCTTTTGTCCATCCGCATCCGTGTATTCCAAACCAAAGCGTTCAGGAAGGTTGTAATCTACTTGGACGGTGCCCAATTGCCATTCGCGGCCGATAGCGTCTTTTACCATGAAGTCCAATTTAGGACCATAGAATGCAGCTTCGCCTTCTACTTCCACAGTGTTGAGGCCCTTTTCGGCAGCAGCCTCGATGATGGCGCGTTGTGCTTTTTCCCAATTTTCGTCGGTGCCGATATATTTGGTCTTGTTGTTCGGGTCACGGAGGGAAACTTGTGCCTTGAAGTTTTCGAATTTCAAAGTTCTGAAGATGTACAGAATGATGTCGATGACCTTGCAGAACTCTTCTTTGATTTGTTCTTGTGTGCAGAAAAGGTGGGCGTCATCTTGGGTGAAACTGCGGACGCGGGTCAAGCCGTGCAATTCACCGCTTTGTTCATAACGATATACGGTGCCGAATTCAGCCAGACGGAGTGGCAATTCTTTATATGAACGAGGACGGGATGCGAAGATTTCGCAATGGTGAGGGCAGTTCATAGGTTTCAAGAAATATTCTTCGCCTTCTTGCGGAGTCGTAATCGGACGGAAGGAGTCTGCCCCATATTTTGCATAGTGGCCGGAGGTCTTGTACAAGTTCACATTTCCGATGTGCGGGGTGATAACTTGTTGATAGCCATATTGCTTTTGAACCTTAACCAAGAAGTTCTCGAGACGCTTGCGGAGGTCTGTACCCTTGGGCAACCAAATAGGAAGGCCGGCACCCACGCGTTGGGAGAACATAAAGAGTTCCATTTCTTTGCCCAATTTGCGGTGGTCGCGCTTTTTGGCTTCTTCGAGAAGCGCAAGATATTCGTCCAATTCTTTTTTCTTCGGGAAGGTGACCGCATAAATACGAGTCAGCTGTTTGCGCTTTTCGTCGCCACGCCAATAAGCGCCAGCCGTCTTCAGCAATTTGATGGCTTTGATGACGGAGGTGTCATACAAGTGCGGTCCGCGACAAAGGTCGGTGAAGGCGCCGCTTTCGTAGAAAGTGATGTTGCCATCTTCCAAACCGTCAATAAGTTCCAATTTATATTCATCACCTTTTTGGGTGAAATAGTCGATAGCATCCTTTTTGCATACATCCTTGCGGATGAATCTGATTTTTTGGGATGCCAATTCTTGCATTTTCTTTTCGATTTTTGGAAAATCATCAGCGGAAATAGGGTAGTCCATGAAATCGATGTCGTAGTAGAAACCGGTTTCAATGTGCGGTCCGATGCCGAATTTGACGCCAGGATAGAGCTCTTCAATGGCAGCCGCCATAAGGTGAGCAGAACTGTGCCAGAAGGTGTCCTTACCTTCACGGTCGTTCCAAGTGTAAAGGACTAAGGAGGCGTCCTCGTTAATAGGACGGTCGAGTTCGACCATTACATCGTTAACTTTGGCCACTAAAATGTTGCGAGCCAAACCTTCGCTAATGCTTTTTGCTACTTCGTAAGGGGTTACGCCCTGTTCGAATTCTTTAATTGAGCCGTCAGGCAGTGTGATTTTTATCATGATAAAACGTTTTTTTGTGATCTGTAATAAAGGTTCAACGAACTGATTTCTTTGCTTTTTTATAAATATTATACCTTTATAAAAAAAGCGCGCAAAGATACAAAAAATATCAAGTTTTAAGTAAGGATATTCCCCAAAAGTCAAATTGAAAATTGAGAATTTATAATTGAGAATTGAGAATTATGGGGACCCCAAAAAGGTCAATGTCAAGGTCAAAAGTCAAAGT
>JAKSMD010000082.1 GCA_024400815.1 Bacteroidales bacterium
CTGAAAATCTATCCAGAGAACCCAAGCCAACGCGCTATTGACCAAGTAGTCAAATGCTTGCAAGACGGTGGCATCATCATTTACCCAACTGATACGATTTACGGCATCGGTTGCGACATTTTCAAGCCCAAAAGTGTAGAACGTATCACAGAAATTCTGGGGGATAAAAAGAAGAAAGACGCTATGACTTTCATCTGTTCCGACCTCAGTCATATCTCCGATTACACCAAGCCCATCCCCAACAACATCTTCAAAGCCATGAAGAAGGTGCTACCTGGACCTTATACCTTTATCTTGGAAGCCAACAACAGTGTTCCCAAATTGCTCCAAAGCAAGAAAAAAACAGTGGGCATCCGTGTACCTGACAACAATATCATTTTGGAAATTGTGCGTCAACTAGGTCATCCCATCTTATCTACTTCTGTAAAAGACGATGACGAAGTGGTTGAATACACCACCGACCCAGAACTCATCCACGAGCGCTACGGCGACATGGTGGACATCGTTATTGATGGCGGATATGGCGACAACATTCCATCCACTGTGCTGGATTGCACAAATGACGATATAGCAGTAATACGCGAAGGCAAGGGCGACACCACCATTTTTTAAGGTTATTGGTCCGTTTTATTCTGCAATGCTCCAAAATATAACAACAGCAGCGGATTGATGACAGAGAACATTATGCGTCCTGACTGCGACGATATAGTGTCTTCCGTCAGCATAGACAAGAATAGCATAATGAAGAACGCCACATACACAAAGGTAATGCGATTTCTCAATCCAAAGAAGGGATATGCCAGCACAAACAAGAAATAAGCAAGCAATAACACCCCGCCCATCATCCAATAGGTGATAAATTGGTTATGGCTGCCACGATTGTGCTTATAGGCGATGGCGGATTGCTGTTTCTCCAGCTGGTTATCCAAAGCGGTTTTATTGTCGCCCAACCCAACGCCCCAAAACCAATTGTCTTTCAGTACAGCCATCGAAGCGCGCCACAATTCCACGCGCTGAAGCAACGAAGAATTGTCGATATAGCCGCATTTTTTATACATCGTAAAGCTGAAAAAAGTCGGATAAAGCGCCCGTCTCAAACCAAAGGATTTTGTATAATCGCAATTGGCGATACCAGATTCAACATGATGGATATCGGCATCTGACAGAGCCATCACAGAAACATAATCCTTGCGCATCCCTTTGGAATTCAGGTATCGGATCAAAGTCTGCTCACGCAGTTCACTATAGGCAGAATCCGAACGCTCACCCCAAGCTACCATCAGTTCTGGCTTACAGACGTAATAGTCTATACGGTGACCATTTTCCACCATGGTTTCAAACTCAAAAGAATAAGGATTGCCATTGGGCGTCTGGCGCGCCATAATCATAGTATCCTTATCATGAAAATAGGTATAGGTTATATAGGTCACATAAGCCGAGCCGCCCAAAATCAAAAGCACGAGTATCGAAAAAATCATCCATTTCAGACGCTGTTGCGGCATCTTAAACAGCAAGTAGAACAAATAGACGAAGGCAATGACGAAAGCGATGATAATTCCCGTCAGCGTTTGAGCAAAGAAAAGATAGAGCAGCATGTGAAGAATCAGTACCACATAGCCCCCACGGTACCACGATAGCAGTTCCGTCCGCTTGATTGCATAGTGCATACACAAGACCATAGACAAGACAATACAAAGACTAAATCGGATGTGGTCTATAAACACCGATATTTCTCGTATATCGTTAATAGTATGTGTTTTCCAATAAATAACAGAACAAATACAGCCAAAGAAAGTGGCGAGAATAAACGTATTCAGCAGCCAATCCATGGCCTTTTGGGAAAACGGGCGAGAGGTAATCATGATGATTGGGGCGAAGAGCATCGGCAATTGCGCCAAAATGGCATGTCCGGCCGCATTCCAATCATTGGTTTTTACTAAGCCCAGTAAAGAAACGAAAAAGAGGCCTGCTAAAAAGAGGCCTTGCCAATTTTGTTTGGCCCGTGTCCATTTATCCTTCCAGTCCCACTCGGCAATCCAATTGAGAAACAAGATAAAACACACCAAGCCCATCAAAAAGTGAGACAATGGAATGGAGGCCATCAAGACGATAACCCCAAGAAGATATATGCTATAATGAATGTCGAGGCGTTTCAATTCGACTATTTATTGGGAGAAAGTATAGATTTATAACGCTTTGCATCCAACAAAACCGCTTTTGCCGTAGCAATATCCGTGTCATAACTCAACAGGTTCATGATTCGACCTTTTTGGTAGTAATAACGGACAACGATTTCAGAAGCCAAGTACTTGGAAATTTCCTGCTTATAGGTCTGCAAATCGTTTGCTTTATCTTTTTCCAATTTTTCTTTCAATTGATTGTAGGAAGATTCAATAGCAGCAAACTTTTTATCTTCCTCTGCTGCTTTCTTCAAACCTTCAAGGGCCTCTTCCGTTTCAGACTTATAGGAATATTCTTTATCTTTCAAATAGGCTACAAATTCATTATATAAGTTGTCATCCACGACAAATTGGTCTGCCGGGGCAATCGTCTCATGTTTTGCCCGATACTCGTTAGCGAAATCAAACACCAAATTATTGGAAACTAAGGCAAACAAAATATCGCTCAAAACCGAGTCTTGGGTCAGCACATCCGGTTCCACCCCACCCTTGTCATATACCGTACGACCGTTTTTGGTCTTATAAGCAACTGCCAAAGAGTCTGGAATCTTGTATGCGCCCTTGGTGGTATCTTTTTCAAAATATTCAATGTTTTGGACGCAGCGACCAGAGGGGATGTAGTATTTAGCCACGGTGATTTTCAGAGATGAGTTATAGTCCAATGGCAACACATTTTGGACCAAGCCCTTGCCGAAAGATTTTTTGCCGACGATAACGCCGCGGTCCAAATCTTGGAAAGCGCCGGAGACGATTTCAGAAGCAGAAGCACTATGTTCGTTCACCAAGACGACCACCGGAATATCTCGGTCGGTCACGGGCATACGTGTTTTATGAACATTCTGTTGTTCTGGAATTTTGCCTTTCGTTTCAACGATCGTAACCCCTTGATCCACAAAGATATTCATTATATTTACAGCTTCATTTAGCAAACCACCCCCATTTTCGCGAAGGTCCAAAATGAGGTATTTCATGCCTTGTTCTTTCAGTTTCAAGAAAGCTTCACGGACTTCAGTGCCCGCTTTTTCCGTAAACTGATCCAATTTAATATAGCCCACATTATCGCCCACAATACCAGAATACGGGATATTCGGCATCTTAATTTCTTCACGTACGATATTGAATGTTAGGGTTTTATTTTCAGAAGGGCGGAAGACTTCGAGGACCAAAGTCGTTCCGGGTTGTCCTTTCATAGCCGCGCTCACGTCAGAGGAATTTTTTCCTTCCAAAGACTGGCCATTGACTTTGCGGACAATATCCCCCGCACGCAAGCCTGCCTTTTGGGAAGGCGTGCCTTCATACGGTTCGGAAATCATCACATCCTTGCCATGTTGCTGGATTAGCGCACCCACGCCGCCATATTGGCCTGTAGTCATCATTCGATAATCTTCAATTTCAGATTCCGGGTAATAAACCGTATAAGGATCCAAGCTCTCCAGCATCGCATCAATTGCCGTCTGAGTCAATTTGCCGGGAGAGATTTCATCGGCATATTTCTCGTTCAATTCCTTGAGAATAGAAACAAAAATATCTACATTTTTCGCAATTTCAAAGTCGTTTTGAGCGAATATTGGCGTAGCAAGCAACATCGGAAACGCCAACAAAATGGTTACAAATACTTTCTTCATTGTTAAAAATAATAAGGTCGCAAAAATACACTTTTTCGGGACACCGGGCTAATCCTTAATACAACGAACAGAATAAGCCGCATCTTTAGGCGTACAATTGATTTCGACAGTAGCATTAGTGGACACCAAATAATGAATGGGCGAAGTCACATCGCTCCCATCCGAAGCCGTCCAAAAACCTGTATTATAGCCCGATCCGCTATAGCTCCCCATCCAGAAGCTGCCCGCGGGCAAGATATTCATGCCCGAGTTATTATTTTCAGAAAGATGCTCCACAATGCAGCATTCTCCCGCTGTAGAGTATTCATCCTTCACCCATTCGGATTGAGACGCCATCGCTTTGGCCACTTGATTCACATCCGTGCCGCAACGATATTCATCTTTATAGCCTAAGAAATCCTCCAATCCCATCCATTCAAAGTTAGACGGCAAATGCCAGCCAGCAGGACAAACGCCACGCAAGCCGCTGGGAACAGCCTCTGAAGGCTTCTCTCCATGAAGAGCGGTAAACCATGTATATAACAAGCCATGAGCATCTGAGATATCAGCCGGATTATAGTAGCATCGAGAAGAATCTTGCGTTTCGGTACCTAACAGCAAAGGGGTGCCATCTGCAAAATGCTTTACGCGCAAATTCTGCGCCATCCAGCACTGTTCACCTAACTGTACCGTAGGATAAACATTGCCATCATAATCTGTTATCGTACCACAATCCGACTGTGCCCGTGTGATTATGCAAGTGAGCAACCATAATCCAACAAGCAATACACTTTTACTATTCATCATTTTAGAATCTATTAGTTAAAAATCAATTCATCACAAAAAATGTAGGAAGCCTGTCCCTTGGCTTGATGCCATGATGGCAGCGGGCCCGCATTTTTGACCACCACGCGGACATAACGCGTCTTCATCGCCAAATCATCGGTTTGAATCGTATAAATACCCGTAGAACTGGAGCTATAGTCAGGATCCTGCAATTGCAGCGTGCGATACAACACAAAGTCTTTGCCATTTTTGGATGTGTAAATCTCGACGGTATTCGGTGCCATAATCCAATCATAAATATTTTGGAAGAAGCGTGTTTTGAAAAATTGTATAGTCGTTGATTTGCCAAAGTCGAAATCCACCTCAATGTCCTTGCCCCAATAGCCCTGCCAAGTTCCATCGCCGTATGCGTCACCACCGACAATACCATCAGCCAACGCCATCTTGCCAGCAGCCGCATATTGGGATTGGTAAGTGGAAAATTCCGTATTCAGCCTTGAAATCTTTTGTAAACCTTTATGTATCAAAACATATTGTTCATTGATAACATCTTCTTGCATACTATTTTTGGTTAGCGCGCGCACCAAGGAAGTCTGCGGCAACACAAAAGGATGTTCATACAATCTATCCCCTTTCATCGGACGTCGGCCATCGATCGTATAATAGATTTTCTGGTCATTGAACAGCGTATTCAATGTTACGACGGTCTCTCCCTTCTCATTGGGTTCAACTGTGATGAACACATGGTTTGGAATGTCTAGGAGTTCTTGGGCGACCTTATCAAAACGCTTCTCTACGATATCACGGCTATAAGGGCGAGAGTCTTCATCCCAAAGCACCATATACTCTTTTTTAGCTTGATGGAGCAAATTCAAGACCTCCATTATCTCCTGATTGATCGTGTTTTGATTGAGTGGCACCATCCGATCCAGATGGGATTTGCCGTTATTGGCTTTAATGGCAAGCGTTTCATCGCCTTGCATCATACGGTAAAGCATATAGCGAAGGATGTTTTTTTGAACAACAACTTGCTGGCGCACTGCCACATAATGAGCAATGCGAGCCATAGCGGTGTTTTTCAACGGCATCGTTGAGCAATCTTTCAAATAAGGCTCAATATAATGTTTTCTATAAACATCCAATTCCGCATTGACATTGACATTTTCCTGAAAATATTCGGAAGTCACTTTTGAATCATAGAAATCCAAGACATTGTCATATAAGGCACTTGTATTGAAAAAATTAGGAAGTTGAGTATGTTCAAAAGAGCGAATCTGTTTGAAATAATCTGCAGGGAGAGCGTCAAAAACAGCATAATTGCGATCAAAAGTCTGCAAGCGTTCTGTTCTTTCGTTTTCAGCCATTTCCAACTGGGTATTCACAATGGGTTTCCAGGCCATTTCAGCCGCCCACGCCATGCCGTGCCAAGTGCTATTGAATAAAGATTCGCCAGAATCGTCCCAAGCGGTGTTCATCATACCCAAAGCGCCATTGCGATAGCCATCGCGAATCAAATTGGCAATATTTTTAGTATATGTCTCATAGCTTGGATAAACCGTGCTCCACATGCTCATGCCGGGAGCCACCATAAAATCAAGGCCTTGTTTCACGAACGGAGCAATCATCCCTTCATAGCTGTCGGCAGGGCCATAACTCCAGACAATCATCAGCATATCCTTAGGTAATTGGGCGGTAATAACGGAATCTTTAGCCGCAATATCGCCCCACATCATCACGCGTTTGCCCAAGGGTTTCAAGATGTTGTAAACGCGTTGAATATGATCGGCATACACTTGCGATGCGCCCGCGCCCTGCTCCACAAAATGGCGTGCCTTACCCGTGCCCAAAGCCTCCGTTTCATCGCAATCAATGTTAAAGAATTCCGATTCATAGGCATTCGCCACTGTCTCCAGCTGGTATTTCAAAAAATCGTATGTCTTTTCATTCCCCGGATTGTAATTCGTTCTATTATCGGCAATGTCTTGATAGAAAGGTATTCTAAGTGTTTTTTCAGCATGGGCAAGACATTGTTGATTGCCAAAAATTTCAATATGATATTGGGCTGCATATTCTTCCAACTCTTTGATTTGTGCAGCGGTAAGTCCATCCGTTGGGGCAATGTCAGGATACTCATCCAACTTAAACACATGTTCCGTGTATAAATTGAAGAAATTGAGTTTATACTGCGCAAAAGTGGCTATCACCGTTTTCAAGAAATCCATATTGGGAATGGGTCCACGACTGATGTCATCCATCCAACCACGGTATTTCATCAATGGATAGTCCACAATGCGCATGCAGGGAATTCGAACTTCTCCAGAATACTTATCGCGGTTATGTGCCATCAACTGCTTCAGACTTTGTTCGCCATAAAAAAGCCCTGTTTCCGTAGTGGCTTGAATCAAAATTTTTGAAGGTGTAACTTCCAGTATATAACCTTGATCCGCATTCGTATCTACAGGAAAAGTAGAAATCTTTTCAAAGACAATCACCGGCTCTTGATTGGAAGTCAACGCATAATGTCCATCATGGAATTCGACCTTCTGCGGGGTTGGAATAATGCCTGTATTTTGTGCGAACAGACTCAATTGAAATTGCATCAAAGCAAAAATCAGTACAAGGTATAATTTCTTCATATTATTTTCAAATAAAAAACGGGGCAAATTTACACAAAAAAAACATCAAAAAAGCAGCGGAAACACAAGTTTTTTCTTGCTTTCAGGAAACCAAATTCAATATAAATTTGTACTTTTGCGCCCTCTTTTTCAAAGAAAAAAAACTACAACAGAATATGTCACTAATAAAATCTATTTCAGGTATCAGAGGTACGATCGGCGGGAAAGCCGGCGACAATTTAACTCCTATTGACATTATTGAACTCACATCTGCATTTGCCACCTTTTTGCAACGCCAACAAGCAGAAAAGCGGCTCACCATCGTAGTGGGTCGTGATGCACGTGTTTCAGGCGACATGGTCAGCAGATTGGTATGCGGCACCTTGCAAGGCATGGGCGTAGATGTCATTGACACAGGACTTTCCACCACTCCCACGACAGAGATGGCCGTGTTACACCATCATGCGGATGGCGGCGTAATCGTCACCGCCTCTCATAACCCAATGCACTGGAATGCGCTGAAGTTGTTGAATGCCACGGGCGAATTCATTTCTGGCGCAGACGGCAAACTGCTCCAAGAAATCGCTAACAACCATGACTTTGAATATGCAGAAGTAAAAAATATTGGCAAATACACTTTATATAGTAATGCCATTCAAGATCACATTGACGAAGTGCTGAAATTGCCGTTAGTGAACAAAGACGCTATCGCAAAAGCCAACTTCTCCATCATCCTTGATGCCGTCAACTCTACGGGTTCATTATCAATCACGCCGTTGCTGAAACAGTTAGGCGTCAAAAACATCACCGTTCTCAACGATGAGCCCAATGGCGTATTCGCCCATAATCCAGAGCCCATTCCCGAAAACCTTTACGGCATTTCAGACGCGATGAAGAATGGTCGCTACGACCTCGGCATCGTTGTTGACCCCGACGTGGACCGTTTGGCATTCATCAAACCGGATGGCGAAATGTTTGGCGAAGAATACACTTTGGTTGCCGTTGCGGACTACATTCTCCAACACCAACTCGGCAACACCGTTTCAAACCTCTCCTCCACCAGAGCTTTGCGCGATATCAGTCGCAAATATGGCGTAGCATACAATGCGGCCGCCGTCGGTGAAGTCAATGTGGTTGAAAAGATGAAGGCCACCAACGCCATTATCGGAGGCGAAGGCAACGGAGGCGTCATCTATCCTGAACTCCACTACGGTCGCGACGCCCTCGTGGGCACCGCCTTGTTCCTCTCTTATATGGCCACAACCCACAAAGACTGTGTGGAAATCAGATCTTCCTATCCTGAATACTGCATGTCCAAAAATAAAATAGAACTGAACACCAGCATCGACATCCCCACACTCTTGCAAACGATAGCAGAGAAATATGCGGATTATGAAGTGAACCGCATCGACGGAGTGAAGATTGATTTCGAAGACAGCTGGGTACACATCCGCAGTTCAAATACGGAACCTATTCTCCGCATCTACGCGGAAGCGGTAACCGAAAGTATTGCCGACAACATTGCCAAGAAAATCATGTTGGACATACGCGAACTCATTCGCAACTAATCACTAACAAATAATATATTAAGATGAAATCAAAGATTTATGGCTTGATTCTAAGTATGGTATGCGCTATGGGATTGAGTGCCCAAGTTGTCATAACAGATAGCATCCCATCGGTTCGCGGATACGATGTAAAACTCACCACCAACCGTACCGAGAAGAATGGCCACAATGTCTATATCATCGGTTTTGAAGGTGGCGTGCCCTATTGTCTGGATAGTGCTGTTTTCAAAAAAGGAGTTGCTGAATTCAAAAGCAAAAAAGTCGTTCCTTGCGGCATTTACGCTTTTGCCTTAAATTCCAACAGCCGCCCATTTGCCAACTTCATTCTCAATCAACAAAACAAATTCACGGTTGACATTAAAGATGAGAACTCTTCTGAATTCCAAAAAGTTACCGTAACAGGTTCGGATGAAAACAGCCTCTTTTTTGACTTTATTTACAACACGCCGAATGACCTCAAAGAAATTTCGCGCAAACGCATGAACTTATTAGAGACCATGCCGGATGCTTTTGTCACAAAATACATTATGGCAGCGTATGGCGCAGATCCCCAAAGACTGCAAAACAGTCGCTCCCAACAAGAATTGACAAACACATTCCTGAAAGTAACGGACCTGTCTGAACCCAGAATGCTCTACACCCCTATCCGTGTTCCTTCTATGGTCGAACTGCCTATCGACAAGGAGGAGATAACCGAATGTGCGGCTATCATCGAATATGTGGACGACATAGTCAGCAGATGCCAAGCACAGAATATCCGCAACTTCATTATCAGCAGATTATTCAAGACCTTAGACACACACAATCCCGACTACGATCCCGCCATGGTTTATCTTTATGACCACTTTGATCACAGTTGGATTGAAGAAGGCAGCGAGCGACGCATAGAACGTAAAATCAACAACTTGAAAAAAATCATCCCCGGCGCTCAAATTCCAGAATTGGTTTCTCACGACATCAAT
>JAKSMD010000083.1 GCA_024400815.1 Bacteroidales bacterium
TTTCCTCCGTGGGGTTCAGGCCGTACTCGTACCAGCAGTTGTACGGCACCACCTGGCGGTAGGGCACGGCGCGCTCGCGCTCCAGGTAGGCGAGGAAGGCTCGGCGCCGCTGCCCTACCGGGCAGACGCCCGCCAAGGCGGAGAAGAGCACGATGACGACATCTATCAATAAAACTAGCCACGCCGGGGTGACCTTCAGCGTGCGCATCTTCATATATAATCTTCGTATGAGATTCTTCATATTTTTCTTATTCCAAAGGGCGGCAAAAATACGATTTTTATTATCTGTTGTACAAAAAAGCCAAATGGCCGCGTTTTATTCGCGCACATAGACGCGCGGCACGCGCTGCGATATGCGGGTGAGCAACTCGTAACTGATGAGTCCGGCGGCTTCGGCCATCTCGGAAATGGTGTTGCCTTCGCCATAGACAATCACTTCGTCGCCTTCATGAACGCTCATGCCGGTAACGTCTAACATGCACATGTCCATGCATATCTTGCCGATGACGGGCACTTTCTGTCCTTGGATGATGACCGTCCCCTTGCCATTGCTCAGTTCGCGAGGATAGCCGTCAGCATAGCCAATAGGGATGATGGCCACCTGCGTGTCGCGCTGCAGCTGGTAGCTGCGATTGTAACCGATGGTCTCGTTGGCAGGAATGTGTTTCACTTGCGTGATGACGGTCTTCAGCGTGGCGACATTATGCAGGACTGCCGCTGCGCTCGGAATTTCGGAGCATCCGTACAGACTGATGCCCAAACGCACCATGTCGAACTGGGCTTCTGGAAAGCGGAAGATGCCGGCGCTGTTCAGCGTGTGACGCAGTATCTTGTAGTCGAAGGCCTGGCAAAGCTGGTCGGTCATGCGCTGGAACAGCGCGATTTGATGACGCGTGTATTCATCTTCTGCAGGATCCTCGGCGGCAGCCAGATGCGAGAAGACAGAGGCAATGTGCAATTGAGGATTGCCTCGTACAATCTCTACCAGCTTGGGCAGATCCTGCTCGTCGAAACCCAAGCGGTGCATGCCGGTGTCCAACTTGATATGGATGTTGAATTGCTGGATCTGCGGATAGTGTTTGAGCACATTTTCCAATTCGTGCAGGTAGTAGAAGTTGAAAATCTCCGGCTCTAACTGCTGCTGCACCATGACGTCAAAACTGTGCGCTTCGGCGCCTAATACGATGATCGGGGTTTGGATGTGGCGCTTGCGCAGACGCACGCCTTCATCGGCATAGGCCACGGCCAGGTAATCGATGCCCTGGTGTACCAGTTCGTTCACCAGCTCGGCATCGCCCAAACCGTAGGAGTGGGCTTTGACCATGGCGACCATCTTGGTGCCGGGCTTCAGCTTTGACCGATGATAGTTGAGGTTGTAAGTGAGGGCGGGCAGGTTTACATTTAATATGGTAAGGTGGGTTTTGTGCTGCAGCCGCATAACCACCTGCTCAAAATGGAAATTGCGCGCGCCTTTCACCAGGATTGCCTCGTAGGAAAACTCGGGCAGATGGCCGAGCAACTCGTCCGTGCTTTGGAAAAAGAGCTTTTGTGGACAGTCGAAGCAATGCTGATAGCGTTCAAACTGCTCGCCAACGGCAATGAGCTTCTGGATATGGTGATCATGCAGTCGGCGGTTGATTTCTTCGAAGGTTTGCTCCGTGAGTTTGCCAACTTGCTCAAAATCGGAGATGATGAGCGTTTTGTTCGAAAGTTGCGTTTGGGTGTCTAAGAAATCCAACGCCGCATTCAGGGAGTTGGCATCCAGACTATAGGTGTCGTTGATGATGACCGAATGGTTGATGCCTTCCAGAATCTCCATACGCATGCTGATGCGGGAGAGTCGACAGAGGCGTTGCTCTATAACTTCGGGCGTGATGCCCAAGGTCAGCATGGTGACGATGGCGTGGGTGGCGTTCTCCAAGGAGGCCGCATCCACAAAGGGAATGTGGAAAGTGTGATTGTGGATGGTGATCGTAGTGAATCGCTCTTCGGAAGGATAGCTGTAAACGGGATAAGTGGCATCAGCGCTGCCCCAAGAGATCTTTTGCAAATGGGCATATTCGGGCAGTTGCAGCAGGCGGTTGACCAGCTTGTTGTCATCGTGATAGATAAGGGTGGTAGCGGTTTTGAAGAGGTTCAGTTTTTCGAGGGTCTTTTGAGTGTTGTCGAGAAAATATTGGGCGTGTGCCATGCCGATGTTGGTAAGGATGCCAATGGTCGGGCGGATGATGTCGGCCAGCTTAGACATCTCGTCAGGTTGGGAGATGCCGGCCTCGAAGATGGCGAGGTCGTGTTGGTCTGACATTTGCCACACGGAGAGGGGCACACCGAGTTGGGAGTTGAAGCTGTCGGGACTCTTCACCGTGCGGAAGCTGTCGTAGAGCAGCATATACAGCCACTCCTTGACAATGGTTTTGCCGTTGCTGCCGGTGATGCCAATGACAGGATAGTGGAACTGTTGGCGGTGGGCGCTGGCCAGCATTTGGAGGGCCTTGACCGCATTGTCCACCACGATGAAATTGCAGTCCGGAATCTGGAAGGCGGGATCCGTCACCACGAAATTGCGAACGCCCTGTTGGGCCAGCTGGGCAATGTATTTGTGTCCGTCGTTCTTAGGCGTACGGATAGCGAAGAACAGCGTGTCCTGTGGGATGCCGAGTTTGCGGCTATCGATGCACAGTTCGTCAAATTCAGCGGATTTGTCTGCCACATTGGCGGCAACGGGGTGCAGGAGTTCGACAACAGAAAGTATATTCATGAACAAGGGATATGTCAATTAAAAATTGCTGCAAAAATAGATAAAAAAGGGCAACTATATACTACTTGACTTGTTCCTATAAAAATATCACGGTGCAGCCGTACCTTGAGCAAACCCAGAGGGGTTGAATCTCTGTAACCCAGATAAGCCCGGAATGTAATGAAGGGCGCAATCTGTGGGGGAATGGCGAGGTGCGGTGTGGCGGCGCGGGATGGCGTGCGCCGAAGGTATCATCTTACCCAAAGGGAACTTTCTGAAAAATCCGGAGTCGGACTGCGCTTCGTAAGGGATTTGGAACAAGGGAAGCCGACACTTTTTCAGTAAACATCTCCCACTCTGAGATTAATGGGAATTGTTGTATCTTTGCGGGCTTCTTGTAAAAGAGCCAAGAAAGAAAACGAAAATCAATAACCCCATAAAATACAGCCTATGAAAAGACAAAAGAAATTAAAATCCAACTTATACACCAAAGGAAAATTTGGGAAGCGAATAAGAGAGATCTTATTTACGGATACAGAATACTTGTATGAAGTTGGGCGCAGAAAATCGAACATCACCGAGAACGATTTGCCAGAAGACTATATCAAAATCCACTCCCGTACATTATGGTATATGTATGGTTATGTAAAGCTCTCTGGAGTGAAATATGCCTATTGTACAACTATTCACGAAAATCATTATCGGAAGGATGACTACATCTATATTTCGTACGACACCGTAATTACAGAAAAGAAAGACAAATACGGGTTCAGAGATATAGAGGGCTACGATTATTGCTTTTGCGGGAATGACATTGAAACCATTGTCAGCGCAATAGAGAGACTTTCCCCGGCAGTCGATTTGTCACAAGTGAAGCAGGTGCTTGCAGAAAAGGACGAATATCTTCGGCAATACCATCCTGAATGTTTGCCAGAAAGGTAAATCTTCTTTCGGCATTGAAGCAAAGATCGTTTTCTTCCAGCATAACAAAAATTATTGTACCTTTGCGGGCTTTTTGGGACGTGTTTATGAAAACTAGATTATTGTGTATTTGGCTTTTATTGACTTGCAATTTGACTATTGCACAGATTTTGCCAGATAATATGATTCCAACAGATTGCTCTGCAGATGCTGCAAGTCATCCATGGGATGCACAGATCACGCACTCCATTCCGAATATCCACGTCTATTTCACTCCTATGGTGGGAGATATCAACGGTGATGGAATCGTGGAAATAGTTGCCGGCATATACACGACAAACAATCACTACACCACACAAGTCGGCATATTCCGAGGAACCGACTTACATCAGATAGGAACAATCAATGTATATCAGCAAATTTACGCCGGATGGGCCGGTCCAATCGCATTGGTGCGGTATCCTAATGAGAATGGAGGGATGCAGGGCGCTATAATATTGCATTGTTTCGACCATAAACTTCGCTCTTATGATACCCAGGGCAATCTGCTTAACACCTCCGATGTGAATACGCCTTGTGACGGAGCCATATCCGTTACGGACTTCAACGGCGACGGGTACCCGGAAGTGTACGTTGGAAATGCGGTCTTTGATGCTGCCACTTTGAAACGACTATGTGCTGGCAGTCCCAACGGAAGTATGGGACTCTGCCACAGAGGGTCCTCCACTGATCACGGGCACATCGCCATGTCCTTTGCCTCGAACATACTCGGTGATGCGCGCCCCGAACTGATTTGCGGCAATACCATTTACACCGTGGAAATCAACAGCCGTACCGATGCCTCTCTCAACAGCGTTTCCGTGCTTAAAACCATACCTCTGCCCAGTCACATCCCTCCGCAGGGAAATGTCGCAGTGGCCGATTTCAACCAAGACGGACAGTTGGACATACTCGTTGTGATAGACAACACATCGAACGACATCGATGACACAACGCATGTGTATGCGTACGACCCGGTAACGGAAGATATTTTATTTTGTCACAGTGAATATGCTAAGACGATCGGATATCCGCTGGTGGGCGACATAGATGGTGACAGCCATTTGGAATTTGTTTTCATCAATGACAAAGTCCCTGTCTCTCAGGCTCGCATACGCGCCATGAAATACACTCCTGGCATCGGTCTGACGGAAAAGTGGAATATGACGCACACGGACGAATCGGGGCAGACCTCCATGACGCTCTTTGACTTTAATCAAGATGGTGTTATGGAAATCGTATATCGCGACCAGTACAATCTGAGAATCATGAACGGTAGTGGGCGGAGTCATTTCACAGGCAATGACACAATACCATGCTATAACCTGTATACTTCACCAATGGAATCTGGAACGTGGAACGAGTATCCGACCATTGCCGACATCAACGGTGACGGAGCTGCCGAAATCGTCGTCGCAGGCAGAATAGGGCCCGGTCCCAATTGGGTGATACAAGGTCATCTTAACGTGGTAGCCGGCATCCATACCTGGGCTCCAGCGCGTCCCGTATGGAACCAGTATATGTATAATGTCACCAATATCAACAAGGATTTGACGGTTCCAGTCCCTCTGTTTGATAATGCCACTGCTTTTACCGACCCGCAAGGAACAGTTCGCAGACCCTTCAACAATTTCTTAGAGCAAGCCACCACTTTGGATCAATATGGAAGACCTTTTGCTCGACTGGCGAATTTGGAAATAAGTGATATCTTGAATTTGGATTTCAATTCTACGGAAACTTTGTTGGAAATAAATGTTTGCAATTATGGAGAATTAATTTTTGAATCTCCGTTACAGATTTCTGTTTTTGCATCAACTGGCGAACTGGTGCATTATGAGGAATTGGATATGACTCTCATGCCTGACGAATGTACTGTGGTAACACTCAATATAAGTCAGGATTTAATAAATCAACTTGACAATCCTTATCCTATACGCGTGGTCCTAAATTGCAATAATATGGGAATCGCACAATATGGTGGTTTGCAAGCAGAATGCGATACAATGGATAATATCGCCATTATTGACAATCATCCATGTGAAATTACACTTCCAAATGTCATCACACCAAACGGAGATAATGTGAATGATGTTTTTATGCCTCAATTGGAAGGAGATTTGAGCTATATGAAGATGGATATATATAATCGTTGGGGAAAACAAGTATTTCAGCAAGAGGGAAAAGAAGTATTAAGTTGGGATGCCGCCAATGAGTCAGACGGGGTTTTTTATTGTACGGTGGAATATCAATGCATCGCAAGTGGCAAGAAACGAAAGTTTACAAATACCAGTATTACGGTAATAAGATAGCAATATAATGAAGGAAATTTTAAAAATTGTTCAGTTGTTTGTGCTGTTGATGGCCTTTATAGCAGTGGACTTGAAAATGTCGAATGCTCAGACATACCCAGATAACATGTTGATAGCAGATTGTGTTACTGGTATACAACCTCAGCCCTGGAATGCCCACGTCCTAAATTCGGCTGACAATATTCATTGCTATTATGTTCCAATAGTTGGCGACATGGATGGGGATGGGGAAGTTGAGATTGTGGTTGCGAACGCCACCAGCAATGATCACTATACTACGCAACTCGGTATCTATCGTGGTTCTAACCTACAACAAATAGCCACAATACAGGTCCCGCAGCAACTTTATGCTGGTTTTACAGGGCCTATGGCGTTGGTGCGTTATCCTGACGGTAGCGGAGGCATGCAAGGGGCAGTTATCTTGCATTGTTTTGATAAGAGACTTCGCTCGTATGATATTCACGGGCAACTTTTGGCTACTTCTGATGTAAATACCCCTTGTGAGGGTAGCATTTCCATCACCGACTTCAATTACGATGGTTGGCCGGAGATTTATATCGGGAATGCCATATTCGATGTTGCTACGTTACAGAGACTCTGCGCTGGACCCGCTAACGGCAATATGGGACGCAGCCACCGTGATGATGGTACTGTCCTTGGGTATGCGGCCATGCCGTTTGCTGCAGATGTGCTAGGAGACTCCCTTCCCGAACTGATTTGCGGCAATACCATCTACAATGTCCATGTCGGCAGCCGTACCGATATGTCTCAGAACAGTGTTACGGAACTGAAAACCATCTCGATTCCTTCCCGCATTCCACAAGATGGCAATGTGGCAGTGGCGGATTTCAACAAGGACGGACAAATAGATGTGATGGTGGTGATTGATGGCACAAAGAACACCATATACGACAGCTCCTATTTTTATGCTTATGATCCCGCGACAGAAAACATTCTTTTCACGCATGGTCACTATTCCGGCACCGTCGGCTACCCCTTGGTCGGCGATATAAATGGGGACGACGATCTCGATTTAGTCTATCTTGACCTTCAGCATAATGTGAGCAGTTCCAGAATAACAGCCATATCCTATAATCCGGCAACAGGAACTCGAACACTTTGGCAAGCAACTCACGGTGATGAATCTGGACAGACCTCAATGACATTGTTTGATTTCAATCAGGATGGAATAAAAGAAATAGTATATCGCGACCAAGACAATCTAAGAATCATCAATGGAAGCGGCCGAAGTCATCGGACTGGCAATGACACCATTCCTTTTTACAATCTATACACGCTTCCAATGTATGCGGGCACCTGGAAGGAATATCCCGTGGTGGCCGATGTGAATGGTGACGGGGCGGCAGAAATAGTGGTCTGCGGCAAAACCGGGTCTGGTCTCGGATGGGTGGGCGGACAGCTTGTTGTGGTCGGTGGAATCATCCCCTGGGCGCCAGCAAGACCCGTTTGGAACCAGTATATGTACAATGTTACCAATATCAACAAGGATTTGACGGTTCCAGTCCCTCTGTTTGACAACGCCACTGCTTTTACCGACCCGCAAGGAACAGTTCGCAGACCCTTCAACAATTTCTTAGAGCAGGCCACCACTTTAGACCAATATGGAATGCCTTTCTCTCGTATGTTGAATGTCACTGCTGCTGACACCTCCTATTTACAAGAAGATGGAGTTTTAACCATTACATTTCAGTTTTGCAACACGGGTGGACAAACATTGAACAGTCCGTATAGCATCACCTATTATGCAGATACATACCAAGGTCCCATCATACTAACAGAAACCATGACGACTCCATTGGCAGTAGATAACTGCATCACCATAACGAAACAGTTTACATCAGAGGAACTGACAGCATTTCCAGACATAGAAAACATAGTTATTGCCATTAATGACCATGGAGAAGGAGTGGCACAAATAGGTGGCCAGCAAGAAGAGTGCGACACCACGGACAACTTTTTTGTTTTTCCAGTCCATCCGTGCGATATTCCGCGCGACACAATCACAGTGGAAATCTGTATGCATGAGACCTACCATGACGATAATTTTGACATTTCATCTGTTGAAACAGCAGAGTCAGGAACGCGATATTTCCAACGTACCTATCCGGTTGGAGAGTGTGACAGCGTGATCGTTCTGAAGTTGGTTGTTCACCCCAGTTATCATTTCCAGTATTTAGATGAACTTAGCGAAGGGTCAGATTACCATAATTTCGGCATTGACTTGTATGCTGATGATTTGGATACGATCGCGGTCATTGATACCACCTTGTTCCAACAAACTGATTTCGGATGTGATAGTATTTTGGACTTAACCATAAAGGTCATTCCTAAGCCCATGGCTTTGTACTTGCCCAATGCCATAACCCCATCAAATTGTGATGGCTTGAACGATGAGTTTTATATTCCAGAGGTGGCTTTGCGTACGATTGCAACGGCCAGTATTTACATATACAACCGATGGGGAGAGTGTGTATATAATTCCGAGGATAAACATTTCAAGTGGGACGGCACCGTTCGAGGCAAACACATGCCGAATACAATATATAATTATGTTTTGAAAGTGGAGGCATATAGTGGTCGGCAATTCTTGTATAGAGGAAGTGTCACGGTACTTTAGAAAGGACTTGAAGCATAGAGTTGTGTTGAAGTTTTTTGTACCTTTGCCGCCACTTTGCTGATAACTGACAAAAACGGACAGACATTGCCTAATGTGAACATATCAACATAGTTTTCAGCAACCAACCCCGAACCTACCTCGGGGGAAGTGAGTAGTGGTGGGAGAGAAGAAAGAAGAAGAAAAAAAGTTGTATCTTTGCGATGATTTGAGAAATGGGAAAAGAGGAATTAGCAACGTGCTGGCTAAAAATACGAAAATAGCAAAAGTGATGGGAGAAACTAATATAGAGAAAAACAACGGCAATATGCATCTGGCAGACCAGCAATACTCGATTTGGGTAAACGACCTGAGTAGAAGGTATAAGCAGAGTCAAGTCCGGGCTGCTATTGGAATCAATGGCGAACAGCTTAGGTTCTACTGGACTGTTGGTCGAGACATAGTGGCTATGCATATCGAAGAACGATGGGGACACGGCATTCTCAAACAACTCAGTAAAGACCTTTCTAAGCAACTTGATCGGAAAGGTTTTTCCGTTACATCACTCGGCTATATGAAGCGTTTCTATTTATTATATCCTGACGCTATTCCCATTTTGCCCTCATCTGAGGGTGAAATAGTTGAGTATGATTCTTTGCCCCCAGTTGGGGGCAAAACAAAAAGCCCTTTGTTTTGTATTCCGTGGAGTCACCATAAGGCCATAATAGATGCTGTAGGATCAGACAGTCAAAAGGGGTTCTTTTTTGTTTGCAAAACTTTACAGAATCAATGGGGACGTGGCATGCTTCTGAATATGCTCAGCACAGACTTATACGAAGTGCAAGGGAAAGCCGCCACGAACTTCAACATAACTAT
>JAKSMD010000084.1 GCA_024400815.1 Bacteroidales bacterium
AATTGTTTTCCTTTTTTAGCAGTTGCAAAAATAAACAAAAAACTTGCAAAAATCACATTCTATTCCCCATTTATTGTATTTTTGCAATCACTTTAAAAAAACAACTTCAATGAAAAACACCCTCACATTCCTAACCTTTATCCTGCTTCTCGCATTGCCCACACTGCAGGCTCAAGTCCCTGAAGTTGACATGGTCTTTGTCGAAGGAGGACAGTTCTTTATGGGATGCACACAGGAGCAGCATGATGACTGCGGCTTCGACGAAGTACCCACGCACCTCGTTGTGCTGGACAACTTCTACATCTCCAAATACGAGGTGACGCAGGCACTGTGGAAAGCCGTCATGGGCAACAATCCGTCCAAAGTCAAAGGCGACAGCCTGCCCGTCACGCGCGTGAGTTGGCTGGATGCCCGCGCGTTCACCATCAAGCTCAGCAAACTGACTGGCAAGAAATACCGCCTGCCCACAGAGTCGGAATGGGAGTACGCAGCCCGCGGCGGCCGCTATAGCAGAGGCTATAAGTTCAGCGGCTCCGACAATATTGACGATGTGGCTTGGTATCGCCGAAACAGTAAGAAAACGCCCCATCCCGTAGGTCGGAAAGACCCCAACGAACTCGGCATCTACGATATGAGCGGCAATGTTTACGAATGGTGCTACGACGGTTTCGAATACTTCGAGGCCAATTATTCCGGAGATTACTATAATCCTAAAGGAAATGAGTTCAGCCTCAACAAAGTGTATCGCGGAGGCTGCATGACCAGTTTCTGGGACAAATGCCGCGTTTCCTCCCGCAACAAATACGGCCAAATCACCACCACCCATTTCATCGGCTTCCGCCTGGCTATGGACGTCGAACAATAAATCCTGAATTATTAAATTCCATACCTTTGGGTCACAGCGCGGCGCCCCTATTAGGCTATACACGATAAATCAGCGTCCCAAATCACTTGAAACTTGAAAGCTACTAACTCTGCCAATTTAGTTTTTTATTACCTTTGCCGCCTGATTTTCAAAGAATATTATTATTCACTAAAACATACATTTATGAAAAAATCTTTCTTTTTGACAATGCTGGCCGTTGTGCTCTCCTTTGGCACAACCTTCGCCTGCACCAATTTCATTGTCACGAAGGGCGCCAGCAAAGATGGCTCCTGTTTCCTGACTTATGCTGCTGACTCCCATCAGCTTTATGGCGAACTCTATTTCCGTCCTGCCCAAGATTACGCTGCAGGCACTATGTTAGATATTGTAGAATGGGATACCGGCCGATTCCTCGGACAAATCCCGCAAGTGGCACATACCTACTCTGTGGTCGGCAATATGAATGAACACCAATTGGCCATTGGCGAAACGACCTACGGGGGCGTTGAAAAACTCGAACACGGCATGGGCATGCTCGACTATGGTTCATTGATTTACATCACCCTGCAACGCGCCAAGACGGCTCGCGAAGCTATCAAAGTAATGGTTGAATTGATTGCTCAGTATGGTTATGCCAGCGAAGGCGAGTCTTTCTCTTTTGTTGATCCTAATGAAGCCTGGGTTATGGACCTCATTGGCAAAGGCGACAAGATTGTGGACAAGAAAGGCAATAATGACAAGTCTTGGAGCAGAGGCGCCGTATGGGTTGCCCGCCGCATTCCTGACGGCTATATTTGCGGTCACGCCAACCAATCCAGAATCACCACTTTCCCGCTCCGCGATGGCAAGACTTCCATCACCAGCAAGGAACTCGACAAGATTTTCAACCCTGATGTAGAAACCGTCTATGCTGCCGAAATCGTTGATTTCGCAAAAGCTGCCGGCCTCTATCCGAAAGATGGCAAACCTGCTGATTTCAGTTTCTGCGATGCCTTTAACCCTATCAATTTCGGTGGTGCGCGCGGTTGCGAAGCTCGCGTTTGGGCTTTCTTCAACCACTGCAATCATACCTTGATGGCTCCTTACGAAGACTATGCTCGTGGCGAAAACTTGTCGCACAGATTCCCCTTGTGGATTAAACCCACCAATAAGGGAGAAATTGATGCACAATATATGATGAAGATGATGCGCGACCACTACGAAGGAACCACTATGGACATGACCAAGGATCTTGGCGCTGGCCCGTACGCTTGCCCGTACCGTTGGCGTCCTATGAACTGGAGCTATGGTGGCAAAGAATACATACACGAACGCGCTACCGCCACCCAACAAACCGGTTTCTCCTTCGTTGCTCAATGTCGCAGCTGGCTGCCTGACGCATTTGGCGGCATCTTCTGGTTCGGCGTTGATGACGCTGCAAGCTGCTGCTATGTACCTATGTTCTGCGGCATCAAAGATGTGCCAATGCAATATGCAGAAGGCAACGGCTCTATGGTTGAGTACTCTCCCACCTCCGCATTCTGGACTTTCACCAAAGTCAGCAACTTTGTCTATACCCGCTACAAAGATATGATTCAACATGTCAATGCAAAACAAGGACAATGGGAAGGCAAATTCATGAAAGATGTTGAAGTGATGTCTAGAGATTGGGAAACCGTTTACAAAGACAATCCAAATAAAGTGGTGAAAAGCATTACGAACTACTCCAATGAAGCAGCCAAAAGCGTCTGCGAAGAATGGAACAACCTCTTCATCTACCTTTTGGTGAAATACAACGACGGCAATGTCAAGAAAGAAGAGAACGGCAAGTTCAAAGTGACCAACACCCGCATTCCGCAATGCGAATTTCCTGACCAACCTGAATATCCACAAAATTGGTACAAGATGATTGTAGATGATTGTGGAAAGAATATTATGGCACACTAATCGGGTAAGACCCAACAAAAAAGGCACTCAATTGAGTGCCTTTTTTTTATGCAGTTAAAAAAGATTAACCAATCAAAGCTTGGTAAGCAGCAGCATCGAGCAAGCCGTCAACTTGAGCAGGATCGGAAACTTTAACTTTGATAATCCAGCCTTCGCCATAAGGATCGCTGTTAACGAGTGCAGGATTGTCTTCCAAAGCAGTGTTGAATTCAACAACTTCACCTGCTACCGGCAACATAAGGTCGGAAACGGTTTTAACAGCTTCGATAGTACCGAAAACTTCGTTTTGATCCAAAGTTTCGCCTTCTGTTGTGATATCGAGGAAAACGATGTCACCAAGTTCGTTTGCTGCAAATGCGGTAATACCAACATAAGCAAATTCACCTTCCATTCTCAACCATTCGTGGTCGTTGGAATACTTCAAATTTTCAGGAATATTCATAATTCTAATAATTATTGGTTATTGATTATTGATTGATTTTATTATACGGTCATAATTTCCTTTTCCTTAGCTTCCATGATTTTATCCACTTTAGCGATAGCGTCATCGGTAGCTTTTTGGATGTCGGTTTCCAATTTCTTGATTTCGTCTTCTGGAGTGCCGTCATCTTTGAGTTTTTTAGCTTCATCATTGGCCGTACGACGAATATTGCGGATGGAAACTTTGGTTTGTTCAGCTTCTTGTTTTGCTTTCTTAACCAATTCTTTACGGCGTTCTTCCGTAGGGGTAGGCACCACGAGGCGGATGAATTCGCCGTTATTTTGCGGAGTCAAACCGATATTGGCAGCCAAGATTGCTTTTTCAATAATAGGAAGCATATTGCGTTCCCACGGTTGGATGACGATTTGATGTGCGTCCGGAGTGTTGATATTGGCAACTTGATCTACAGGAGTAGGATTGCCATAGTAATCCACTTTCAAACCTTCCAACATTTGCGGAGAGGCCTTGCCAGCACGGATTTTCTGGAGGGATTTATCAAAGAACGTAACCGTAGAGGTCATGCTGTCTTTCGTATTTTTCAAACAAGTTTGTGTATCCATATTATAAAAAGTTGAAATTAAACGTTCAATTTAATATTATTGATTGTTGTTTTGGGACGGTGCTGCAACGGACTGCATTTTCTGCTTCAAATCTTCAATCTCCTTCAATTGTTTGGCACGCTGCTTTTTAAGTTTCTTAAGTTCTTTTTCAACAAAAGTCTTATTCCACTTATAGGCAATGAGATAATGACCGATCAATAAGATGAGCCACACTGCGGTAATGCTGATGCATGTTTTGAGCATAGCGCCGCTGAACTCATCCTTGACGATATTTTGGATTACAAAATACCAGATTATCCAAATCAGGAGGTTGACCAGCACAAAGATGCCCAAATGTATTTTGAAGCCCACCCGTGTGCGAGCCACATTTCGCATTTTAATCTCTTCTTGGGCCTCAATGACTTCTTGAGATTTGTTTTCTTCAGTCATAATATATTATTGTAATAAAGTTCCGATAGGTTCGCCGTTCAGCACTTTGACGAGGTTGCCCGGTTGGTTAGCGTCATAGACATAAATCGGCATGTGGTTCTCTTTGCAGAGGGTGAACGCCGTCATATCCATAATCTTAAGATTTTTGGCGTATGCCTCATCAAAAGTAAGGTTAGTGTATTTCGTAGCGGTGGGATCCTTTTCCGGGTCAGCGGTATAGACACCATCCACGCGAGTGCCTTTGAGCAAGAGGTCGGCTCCGATTTCGACAGCACGGAGAGCCGCACCGGAGTCCGTCGTGAAGAACGGATTGCCCGTGCCGCCGCCCAAGATAGCGACATAGCCTGCTTCGAGGGTTTCGACAGCCTTGCGCCAGGAAATCTTTTCGCTTACCCCTTCGATAGTAACTGCGGTGAGCACTTTAGCTTTCACGCCCAATTCTTCCAAAACGGCCTGCATAGCCATAGCATTGATAATCGTAGCGAGCATACCCATCTGGTCGCCCTGACGACGATCGAAACCTTTGGAAGCGCCTTGCACGCCGCGGAAAATATTGCCGCCGCCTATGACGACGCCCACTTGGACACCCATATCCACAGCAGATTTGATTTCAGATGCGAAGTGGCGCACAGTATCATAGTTGAGACCATAATTGTCATTGCCCATTAAGGATTCGCCACTGAGTTTAAGGAGAATACGATTATATTTCATACGCAAAAAATTGAGCGCAAAAATACAAAAAAAAAGCTCTCCCGATAAGAGGAGAGCTTTTTGATATGAAAAATGAAATAATTATTCTTCTTCAGCAACCACTTTGAGTTTAATTGCAACCTTGTTGAAGTCTTTGTGAAGATTAACCAATGCGGTATAATCACCGAGTTCTTTGATATGATCTTCGTGAAGGACGATTTTTCTGCGGTCGATATCGATGTCGTGTTGTTCTTTAAGAGCGTTAGCAACAGCGATGTTGTTCACAGAACCGAAAATGGTACCTTTTTCGGAAGCCTTTGTCTTGATAGTAACTTCAAGATCTTGGATTTTGCCAGCGAGGAATTCAGCTTCTTGTCTGATTTTTTCAGCTTTGAAAGCGCGTTGTTTCAAAGTTTCAGCCAACATTTTCTTCTTAGCCGGGGTAGCCATTTCTGCCAAACCGTTCGGGATAAGGTAATTGCGGGCATAGCCATCTTTTACTTTTACGAGTTCGTCAGCGTAACCCAAATTCTGTACGTCTTGTTTCAATATAATTTCCATGTCAATTTCTCCTATTAGTTAGATTTTAAATTATCGGTTACGAATGGAAGAAGAGCCAAGTGACGAGCTCTCTTAACTGCTTGAGCGACTTTCTTTTGGTATTTCAAAGAAGTACCGGTAAGACGACGAGGCAGAATTTTACCTTGTTCGTTAACGAATTTTTTCAAGAATTCACCATCTTTGTAATCGATGTACTTGATACCGCTTTTTTTGAAACGGCAGTATTTTTTCTTCTTAATATCAACTGCTACAGGAGCAATGTATTTAATATCTGATTGTTGTGCCATAATTATTGTGCTTGTTCTGTTTGATTAGACTCATTGTTAACTTCTTGAGGTTGTTCTGCAACAACTTCTTCCTTAGCAGCAGACTTTGCATTGCGATTAGCACGTCTCTTTTCAGCGTATGCAATAGCATATTTGTCCATGCTGACAGTGAGGAAACGCATGATGCGTTCGTCACGACGGTATTGGAGTTCCAAATCTGCTACAACAGTGCTGTCAGCTTTAAATTCAAACAAATGATAAAATCCAGAAGATTTCTTTTGGATAGGATACTCCAACTTGCGGAGACCCCAGTTTTCTTGATGAATGATCTCAGCACCTTTGTCGGTGAGGACCTTCTCAAACTTTTGGACCGTTTCCTTCATCTGATCATCAGATAAAACGGGCGTCATAATGAAAACGGTTTCGTACTGATTTGCCATAATTTTAATTGTTTTTTGTTATAAATTTGTGTTTATAATTTGGGGCGGCAAAAGTACACTTTTTTTATTGCAAAACAAACACTTGCAAAAAATTTTTTTTATTCCCGTTTTTCTAATATTCTTTTATCCTTGTTTCTATCTCTGCCAACTGGTCGCGAATGACAATAGCCCTGTCAAAATCCAAATCTTTAACCGCTTTTTCCATTTCTTTTCGGAGATTTTTCTTTTTTTTCTGCAATTGTTCCAAATTCAGCAGATGGATATCCGGTTCAGCAGCCACGGGCGTTTTCTGTTCCTTCGGTTCATACCCTTTCTTTTGAGTGTTTGCGGCCGTTGACACCGCCTCATCAATTTTGCCCGCCAAATATATCTCGTCGGACTTCACCACCCCTTTAGGCGTGATGTGATGTTCTTCATTATGAGCCATCTGTTTAGTGCGACGGCGGGCCGTTTCGTCCATCGTGGCCTGCATAGACTTTGTAATCTGGTTCGCATAGAAAATAACGCGGCCATTGACATGTCGCGCCGCACGACCTGCCGTTTGGGTGAGCGAGCGCTCATTACGCAAAAAACCCTCTTTGTCGGCATCCAACACCGCCACCAAAGAGACCTCGGGCAAGTCCAGTCCCTCGCGCAGCAAATTCACGCCGACCAGCACATCAATGGAGCCGCAACGCAAATCCTTCAAAATCTCCACACGATCCAGGGTGTCCACATCCGAATGGATATAGCAGGACTTGATACCGATATTGATAAGATAAGAATTCAGTTCCTCCGCCATGCGCTTCGTCAAAGTAGTGACCAAGACACGCTCATTTTTATCTACGGTATCTTCAATTTCTTGCAGCAGGTCATCCACCTGATTGGTGGCCGGGCGCACTTCAATTGGCGGGTCCAATAAGCCTGTCGGACGCACCACCTGCTCCACTACCACACCACCAGAACGCTGCAATTCGAATTCTGCAGGCGTCGCACTCATATAGATGCTTTGGCCTATCAGCTCATCAAACTCCGCAAACTTCAAAGGACGATTGTCCAGCGCCGCCGGCAAACGGAATCCATAATCCACCAAATTCACCTTACGGGAACGGTCACCACCATACATGGCCCCGATTTGCGGAACCGTAACATGGCTTTCATCTACCACCAAGACAAAATCCTCCGGGAAGAAATCCAAAATGCAGAACGGCCTTTCGCCTGGCTGCCGACGATCAAAATAGCGGGAATAGTTCTCTATACCTGAACAATAGCCCAACTCCTTCATCATCTCAATATCGTAGCAAACCCTGTCATCCAGACGTTTGGCTTCCAAATGCTTGCCAATAGATTTCAAATATTCAATCTGCTCGTGCAAATCGAATTGGATGTGCGCAATGGCCTCATTCATCGATTGCTGCGTGGTCACAAAGATACTGGCCGGATAAATCGTGATTTTATCCACACTTTGAATAACACCGCCCGACATCGCCTCAATTTCGGAGATGGATTCTATTTCATCGTCAAAAAAGACAATGCGGAAGGCATGTTCACTATACGGCGGGAAAATATCGACCGTGTCTCCTTTCACTCTAAACTGAGATGGCTGCAAATCCAATTCCGTTCGAGAATAGAGACTGTTTACGAACTTCAGAAGCAGCTGGTTGCGGTCAATCAACATGCCTTGATGGATATTTATCACATTTTTAGCAAAATCCTCCGGATTGCCAATACCATAAATGCACGATACAGAAGCAATCACAATAATGTCTCGACGTCCGGACATCAACGAAGCCGTCGTGTGAAGCCTTAACTTTTCAATCTCATCATTGATAGATAAATCCTTTTCAATATATGTATTCGTAGTAGGAATATAGGCCTCCGGCTGATAATAATCGTAGTAAGAGACAAAATATTCCACTGCATTTTCAGGGAAAAACTGTTTGAATTCGCTGTACAGCTGAGCTGCCAGTGTTTTGTTATGACTAAGAATAAGCGCAGGGCGATTGACTTGAGCGAGCACATTGGCAATAGTGAAAGTCTTGCCAGAGCCCGTAACACCCAGTAGGGTTTGCGCCTTATCGCCTTGGTTCAATCCTTCCACCAACTGTTTAATAGCCGTTGGTTGATCGCCTGAAGGTTGGTATGATGAAACAAGTTTGAAATCCATTTTCTTTTATAGAATGTTATGTTCGCTAAAATACTTTTTACCTGCTTTGTACCCGATATTGTATAGGGCATCCAAGGCTTTGAAATCCGACAACCAGTATTTACCCGGATCAATGGTGACCATATCTGTAAAATCCTCTATATTACGCTGATACGTAATATAGGAGCTATACAGGAAGGCATACATCCAAATCATAGCCACCTTTTTTCGACCAGGTTTCACCAATTGCAACAACGAGGCTATTCGCACCTCGCAGTTTTCGTCCAATAGCGGTTGTACGGGCAGATGGTCGTGAATGCCGCCATCCACATAATATTGTCCGTCGATTTTCATCGGCGCAAATACGCCCGGCATTGAGGCAGAAGCCATTACATATTCGACCAACTGATTGCCCGAGCCGCGGTACTCTGGCAACAAGGTGTCCATATTGCTGACACAGCAGAAGAATTTGGTCTTCAACTCATCAAACGAATTGTCGGGCACATATTTTTTCAGAATCTTCCGAATGCGGGAGGAACCCATCAGACCGCCTAATTTTGGCGTGTTGGGGAAGACCAAACGAATGATACTGTCCATTTTTTCTTTTCGAATAATGTCCTTGATCTGCTGCGGCTGGTAACCTGCGGCATACATCATTCCAATAATGGCGCCCATAGAAGTCCCAACCACGCAGTCGGGGCGGATGCCTGCCTCCTCCATAGCTTGAAGAAATCCCAAGTGCGCATATCCCAATGCGGAACCGCCAGATAAGGATACACCGATTTTTTTGTTCTCTTTTTCTTTACTGTTTGTTTTCTCAGTGTTCATAGACAAATAATTAACGTGAGTTCGATATAATATAATTATCTAAAAATGAATAACATAACGATATT
>JAKSMD010000085.1 GCA_024400815.1 Bacteroidales bacterium
GTCCTCCAATGATGAGTAAGACGGTCATCGACCTGCTGCACTCGTTAGGCGTAGCAGACGAAGATATTCGTTACGATAACTTCGGCGGATGATGAATATATTTTCTAAGGAACGCGTGCGTGTGTGTGCGCGTTCCTTAAAAATTATATGATTTATAGCAAGTGATAAGGAGAAAAAAAATAAATTGACTTTGATCTTTAACTAAAAAAGTGTGATTTTGCAAAAAAATTACACTTTTTTCTTGCACATATCAAATATTTTTTGTAATTTTGCAGCGTTTAACGATTAACCACCTAAAATATGTTTTGTCCCGAATGCGGCACTCGTGTTGATGATGACGCCTTTTTCTGCCCCGAGTGCGGAACTAAACTTACTCCGATAGCAGTTGAATCCTCTGCTCCAGAAATGCAACCACGTCCAGAACCGGACATGACTGATTGCGACATTCCCCGCCGATCTTCTACCAATCCTCAACCTCAAGAGGATAAAGTACTTGTTAGCGGTTTTATTCTTATTAACAGTTACACTTTGTCCAAACGCTTCTGTATAGATAGGGAGCGCGTTATCGCTGATGCTAATCAATATGCCGCCGCGATGCGCCCCGCAGGAATCTTGTATCAAGTGTTAGACGCCAGCGACTATACGTATAAGAAAAAAGGACTATTAGGTAACTACAAACGTGTGTCGTTGGGTCCCAATAACGCGTGGTACGAGTATGCAGACATCACCAAAGATGCCTACGACGAAGAAATCCGCTTAAAGCACAAAGAGCCCGAATATCTCTTCATCATTGGAGGCGACGAGGACATACCGATGCCCTTGATGCCGCATTTTATGAGCGATGCCCCAGACCAAGACATCGATACCGATTTGCTTTATAGTTACCCATACGGGAAACAGATGGGGGAGAAATTCGTCAAGATGGACATATTCCAATATGATGCTCTATTCTATGTTGGGCGTCTGCCCATTGCCAATGACGGGCGCTACGAGGACATCGTTCAGTATTACAACCGCGCCTTAGAGAACGGACTGCAAGTGAAGATGGACACTGCCTACACACAATGTGACCCACACTGGAAAGCCATCACCAACGAAGTGACGCGAAACCTCTTCCAAAACGATTTCTATCCCCTGTCAAAGAGCCTTCCCGACACCACTTTCTACAACGAGCACATCTGGCTTACACCTTATGTGATGGTTGATCCCGCTACCCGTCAGCAGAACTTGCCGGCGTTTAACGAGAAAGCCACTTACTATTTCTTTAATATGCATGGTTCTGCCGGAATGAATGACTGTGGCTACTACGGCGAAGCGATGACACAGCGCGAATTTGCAGAAGGAATGGCTCCTGAACTGATGAAAGCCGCAACGCGACCGAATATTTTCTTCAGCGAGGCTTGCTATGGTGGCAGATTTATCGATTACCCGAAAAACAACTCGATGCTACTGACTGCGATAAGCCATCAGACACTCGCTTTTGTAGGCAGTTCGCGCGTAGCCTTTGGTGCTGTAGATGCCCAAGGCGTTCACTTGAATAATGCCGATGTGATGGGACGCATATTCACAGATAGTTTGTTACAAGGAATGACGGTAGGAGCATCTATGATGGCAGCCCGTATGGCCACTTTTAAATCATCCCCCTATAGTCCTGTACAAATGACCACGATTGCAGAGTTTAATCTATACGGAGACCCTCTGATATCGATGGCATTACCCAATAAGAGCAAAAACTACTCTACCGACAAGAGCGCTCGCCCCGCCCCAACCCCCTCTCAACGCGTGGCAAGTACGGAGACACTGATGAACAAATCTGTAGGAGGCAATACTTCCCAAAGCATACTTGACCAAGTCCGCTCAGCCGTAGATAAAAATATTATGGAGATATCCTCCGTTATCGCCAAGCAACTATACGAACAATATAATATCCCCGCCCGAGAGCCAAGTATAATCCAACGCCGGACATACGAAGACGGACATAAAGACTTGAATGTAGTCTTCCCAATGGAGGACTACGGTAAGATTGTCAATCAAGCCATCATTGTCAGCTCGGAAAACGGAGATATACAACAAGTAATAACCTCTAAATAATCAATATTATGGATTGTCCAAAATGTGGAAAGCCCTTGAAAGAAGGAGCAAAATTCTGTGTTTACTGTGGTGAAAAGATTGCGCAAGCCGAGCCTGCAAAGCCTGAGCAACACCCTACCCAACCGGAAGAAACAAAACCTGTTACTCAAGAAACGGAAACGAAAAGCGAAACCATACACGGTGACTTGAGTCAAAATGCAGCCCGCCGGATATACTGGGAGATCCAGCCCGGTCAGGTAGCACGCGTCATCAGTTCCAATGATATCAGCAAGTTCAAAGATGTCAAAGGAATCGTTATTTCAGAAGGAACGACAGCCTATGTCCGCGTAAATGGTAAAACCATCGCAAACATCAGCGGAGGCACTTACGATTTCAAACAAGCCGAAGATTATGGTAACGCAGGAGAAGCCAACAATAAGGGTTGGAATCTCGTCCGTAACCTCTTCAAAAGTAAGAAGGATCGACCCTCTGAGGAAGAAAAAGCCCTTATGGAAAGCATCAAGAAAGGTGCTTCGTTCTCTATTCTTGTACTAATTGACAAGGCCTTCCAGTTGATGATTGGAGCTAAACAACCCTCCTTGAACGATTACCAGACCTTCAAACCGATGACTATTCGCACGAAGCTACTGGAACTGCAAGTGGGTGTAAATGCCTATTTCCAAGTAGCCGACAAAGAGATGTTCGTAGAGCATTGGCTGAACGGAAGAAACGTTCTAACCACAGCCGACCTTGTTGACGAGCTGAGCGACATCGTTCGGGTCCGTTTACAAGAATGCCTCAAAAATGCAGAATGGGAAGGCAACCAACTGCCCGATGAATTGAGAAGAAGACTAAAAGACGAGTTGAACGAGGATGCCGTAAACCAATATTATGGTTTGAACATCGCCCGTCTGGTTGAAATAAGTGCGCAAAGTGCCGACTTAGAGCGTTTTAGCAACCTCAGCCGCGAGATGTATCTCAGTGAACAAGAACTGGATTACCTACAACGCACCAACGATTTCAAAAACCGTTTGGCAGAAGTGCAAAACGCCCAACAACTCCATGAAGCTCGCACACAAGTAGATTTACAGCGCCAACTGGACGAAATTAATAAAGACAATCTCCTCCGACAAGACGAATTGGATAAGTTCACCCTACTCTTGGATAGCGAACGCCGTCTGAGAGAAGCACGAACCAAAGAGGAGGAAGATGTTGTGTTAGCGGAAATCCGCAAGAAAGGACTTTTGCGCGAAAACGAACTCAAGGCCTTGGAGCAAGATGCCGACCTTGCTCGCCGCCGCAAAGAAGCTGATTTCGCTTTTGAACAGCAACAGCGAGAAGAAGACTTAAAAGCTCAAAAACGTCAACGCGAGTTCGAACAGTTTATGGCAATGGAAAATGCTGCCAACCAACATGAGATGGAAATGGCGCGCATCAACAATGAGACAGAGAAACAATGGCAAGAACGCCTCAACCAGCAGCAGCAAAAACAAAACGACCAAATGATGGAAATGCTACAGATTCTCGCCGGAAAAAACAATAATAATAACAACAACAATAACAATAATAATTAATATGTTGTACGAAGGAAAAGTGGAAATCAGAGAAGAGGGAAAAGGCAGCAAATCGGAAGGTCGCTATGCCCACTTGATGTCTGACGATAAGGACTATATACTTTATCGCGACAACACCCTTGTTGTAAACGACACATTCTTTGAGCCCTTTGAAGGACGGCAGGTGCGCGTCACCGGTCAAGCGCAAGAACGCGTACACTATCTGCAAGTAGATAACATTGAGATTACTAACGACTAAACAAAACAAATATGGCAACTATTAAATGTCCTGAATGTGGAGCCGAAATCCCTGCCGGCACCCATGTATGTCCTAATTGTGATTACGAACTGAGCGAGTCTGAATACGCAGCACAAGCCCCCGAAGCACCGACAGCACCTGCGATGCCCGCTCAACCCGAAGCACCCGCCAAACCGGTATCTTCCACGAAACCGGCAAAACCTGCCGTACAAGCTCCCGAATCGGTGATGGCTCACGGCAATGTTGATGCCTCCGTTCACACTGTGCAAAATACAACTCAGAATACGCAGAATGGAACCAACACATTCATCATTATGGGTGGCGGTTCCGCTCCTCTTCCAAACAATATCGACCCACAAACGGCAGCCGCCGTGCAACAAGCACAACAACAAGCACAGCGACAACAACACGTACAACAACAACAACAACAACCACAACCACAACAACCATCCGAACCCCTAACTGCCGAAACAGGAGAAAAGGGGCTTGGATCCATTGACGGACGCCGCCGCCCCGTATCCGGAGGCAGAAATAAATGGATAGGAATAGTAATTGGTGTTATCGTAGCCGTTGTCGTATTCTTTATCTTCTTCAAGCCAAGCGGAGAAAAGAATACGGGAGACAAGTCTTCTGCTACTGCAAAAACGGAACAAGTGACCAATAAACCGACATCATCCAAAACCACCGCAAAACCGGCAACAAAACAAGCCGCAAAATCTGAAACAAAGTCCTCTGCACAGACCTCTGCCCAACCTGCTGCGCAACCTACTGCACAACAAGCAACGGTTGCTAAGCCTGTAGATGCCAACTACGAAAAAGGAATGAAGGCTTATCAAGAAGGGAACGGTTTAGATGCCGTTGCCGCATTCAACGCCTCCGGCAGTAAGGAGTCGCTGCTTATGTTAGCGAAGATTTACGAAAAAGGATGCGGAACAGTGGCTGCCAATGCTATGTTAGCGCACAAATACAAGCAAAAAGCTTCTGAAAAATAAATTTTTCAAAGAAGTTAACAATATTTATTCACCCCATTAATTATTTTTATTATGAAAAAAATTATTCTAAGTGCTGTTGCCGCAATGATGGCAACAATGATGTGGGCAGGCAAGCCCGTAATTGCAGTTGATTATTTCTCCTACAACACGAAAGTAGGTGCTGCTGCTACTGAACAGATCCGCAGTACTGTCATTAGCGAACTCTCCAAGTACAGTCACATCCAAATTGTGGATATTGCCGCACAAGAAGCATTGAACGCAGAAGATGCTCGTCGTTCTTCCGAGAAAGCTATGGATGACCCGACAGCTCGCGTAGGCGAAATGAAACAATTAGGAGCCAACTACCTTATTGAAGGTTTTGTTTCCAGTATTACCACCACTTTCCACCCTGCTACGGAAAATGTATCCGCTTACTATTCAGCAACATTCTCCTACACCATTAAGCTCGTCAATTGTGCAGATGGTACCATAGTAGAATCCGTTACATACGAACATGGTGGTAGTATTGCTGAAACAGCTACTGGAAATTCCGAAACGGATGCATTCAACGACGCCCTCCAATTCATCGGCCCGAAGTTGAAAGTGTTTGTGAAGAAGAACTTCAAAATGCAAGCAACCATCATCGAATCTGATTTCACTTTGGACAAGAAAGGTGTTAAGATGCTCGACTGCTACATAACCTTAGGTTCCGAAGCCGGCGTTACCGAGAAAACTCGTTTAATGGTTTCTATCCCCAAAGTGGTATTGGGCACCGTTACCTATAGTGAAGTAGGAGAATTGCAGGTAGTAGAAGTGGTAGCTCCGACTATCTCCAAATGTAAAGTAGTTAAAGGCGGCGACGTGATTGCCAAAGCTATGAATGACTATATCAACATCAAAGCTGCTGATCCTGAGCACGCACAGCCTATTACTGTTGAAACCAAAGAAGCAAATGCTTCTGCTGAAGCGGCAGGTGCCTTCTTCAAAAGTTTTGTACAATAATGAAAACCTCCCATCTTTTAATAGCCCTGGCACTCTCCGTTTCGGCAAGTGCCGGGAGCTATTTGGATATTGTTTCGCTGGAACAGCAGGCTAACGGAAACGCGACGTTCTCTGTGGCAGCAATGAGCGATGTCAAGAAAAATTTGAGTATTAATGCCCAAGAATCCCTTTTCCACACATTGTTCTACACTGGTGTAGAGGGTGTCAACAACGGACAGCCTCTCATTGAGAAAGAAAACAAGGTTTATACCAATTCCTATTTCAACTCTGATGCCCGATATACTTTCTATGTCAATAGTTGCGATGAGGCGCAGAAAATAACCAAGGTCGGAGACTCCTTCCGTTGCACCTATCACGTCTCCATCAAACTCTCCAAACTGTTGACAGACCTCAAGACCAACAAAGTGTATGGCGTGCTAAATAGTGATGATGTATCCGCCTTAAGTGCCACGGATGTGGAGAATGCCAATAATTTGGTGTTACCTACTATTATCGTTGTTCCCTACAAGCGAGACGGTGAAAGTTACGCTTCTATCCTGCAAAGCGACTACGACAGACGCGTTGCTGTAGCGAAAGTTCAGGACGGTTTTGAAGGCAAACATATCACTACCGTTGATTTGCAAGCCAAGATTGATGCTGTACAACGTCGCGCTGCCTACGAGCAGAATAGCGGTAGTGCCGATAGCAATGACAAGCAACTCTTGCTCACCTCCGGTGCCGATGTATATGTCACCGTCGATGTAAACAAGGATATCCAAGACGCCGGATCGCGCGTAACGCTTATCATGAAGGCTTATGAAACCGCTACGGGTAATGTGTTGGCAAGCAAAACTGCCACGCCTGTCCGTCGATTCCAAACGACCGCCACGGATGCACTGGCTGCCTATGCCGTTGTAGATAATATCCAACCCTTCCTCGACGATATTATCCGTAATTTCAAACCGGCTAATGGTACAAAAGTCGTTCTGCAGTTCGCCATTGACGGAGCTTCGGCTACCACCTTCAACGACCCTGCCGGTCCTAACGGCTATAGCTTGAGCAATGTGCTGCGTAACTGGGTGCGCAAAAACGCTTACCAAGGAAAGTACCATTTGCAAGGAATCATGGATGAGGCAATGATTTTTGACTATGTCACTATTCCTCCTAAAGACCAAGATGGTCTGAGAATGGATGCTGCTGAATATGGATTCCTATTAGAGCAATACCTCAAAGAAGAGCAATATATATCCTGCTCTGTACGCATTGATGGCAATAATATCCTCGTAACTATACATTAAAATGAAACAACTAACATTAATCGGATTTTTGTTCGTCTCTGTACTTTCATTCTCCGCTAATAAAGCCCCAAAATGGCTCTCTGACCATGCTTCCAATGCCATGACGTTTTACGGAATAGGCTCTGCCTCTACCGAGAACGACAACTATCAAGAAACGGCTAAGCAACTGGCTATGCAAGACTTGGCTCAGCAAATTATGGTGACGCTGAAAAGCGAGATGACTCTCGTCGAAATCGAGAAGGACTTCGAACTCCAGGAGACTTTTGTCAACAAAGTTCAAACCCAAGCTGCCAATTTCATCGTTGGACAGGAACGGTTAGGAGACTATACCGACAAAAAGGAAAAGCAATATTATGTATGCTATCGCTTGAACCGTCCCGAATATGAAGCCGCGTGCAATGCAAAATCCAAAGAAATAGCTGCACAAGGGTATGAGTATCTTGATCAAGCTAACCAAGCTTTGCAACAAGGACAACTCAAACAAGCCTTTACCCTCTACCAGCAAGGTATCAAGGTTGTAGAGGACTGGTTGTTCCTTCCTCTTAAGATAGAGAAAAACGGACAAACCATCTGCGTTCCTGTGCAATTGTACACCGGTCTGATCTCCGTTTGTAACGGACTGAAACTGACTGCGGAACCCAAACAAGTGACGACCAAAACGTTTACGACAATCAACGAACCTATCCAAGTCTCACTCACACGGCAAGGCATTGGCATTGCCAATATCCCTATCACTGCCCATTTTGAGACAGGTAATGGAGCCATTGAAAACAACGTTCTCACGGATGGTAATGGCATCGCGACCTTCCATCTAACCAACGTCACCGGCAAGCAGTCCGTTCAAAGCATTTCCTTTACTTTAGGAGCAAATATGGTAAAAGAAATACAAGCTATCTCGACAAACTTCAATGTACAATCTATCCCTACTTGTAATGTACAGGTTCTTGCCGAAGCACAATCGGTAACTTGTTACCTCAATGTCTCGTACAATGACCTGCCGGCAGCGCAAAAGCAAATTGAGAACTTGCTCGTTACCAATATGCTTCATTTAACTGCGGACGTGAACGAGGCAGAATGGTTTATTGACATGGATTGTCATATAAATATCGGCGGACAGGTGAAGGGAGAAATTTATGATCTGACTGAGTGCTTGGTTGATTGTACATTAAAGTTCTATGATTATCGTACCAATGAACTGCTCACTACTTGCACCATCAACAATTTACGTGTATTGTGTAATGAAAAGAACACTTATGAACAATCCTTAGCGCAATGCACGAGGGAATTGATGAAACGAATGCGAGTTGAACTACCAAAAGCCGTTAAATCCATTCAATTCAAATAATCAGAATAGTGAAAATTGGCATTTACTCTGGTTCGTTCAATCCAGTTCATTTCGGTCATACAGGATTGGCATTGTGGATACTTAATCATACCGATCTCGATGAGATTTGGATGATGGTTACTCCCAATAACCCGCTTAAAGATGCAACCATCATGACAGACGAGGCAACTCGTCTGTTTGATTTGCGTAAAGTCCTTGCTACCATTGGAGATAAACGGTGCAAAGCTTCGGATTTTGAGTTCTCCCTACCCCGCCCGAGTTATACGGCGGAGACCTTACGACAACTAAGAAAACAATATCCCGAACACGAGTTTGTGCTGATTATTGGGGAAGACAATTGGGAGATTTTCGATAAGTGGAAGGACTATGACGAGATTCTCGCCAAGCACACTATCTACATCTACCCACGCCATCTGCCAGCGAGTAAAACGAGCGGTCTGTCAGGGCGTAGTCCGGTCTGCCAGCGAAGCGGTCTGTCAGGGCGTAGCCCGGTCTATTTAAAAGACGCTCCGCTATTTGATATCTCTTCGACGGAAATTAGAAATTTAGGTTTATGAGGAAGTTCAATTTATTCAGACTGACAAAACTTGTTTGTTTTTTGTCATTGGCATTG
>JAKSMD010000086.1 GCA_024400815.1 Bacteroidales bacterium
GGCAACTTCACTGAACATGTACGCAACGTGAGCTGCAGCGCAGTTACCGTCGCAAGTCATAAATTTTTTTTGTGCCATAACTTTATTATTTGTATTAAGTTGTTGTTAATTAAAGGCATAAACCCTTGGCTACAAGCATATAGCCACACTTTTCAGGACCTTTTCCCAAAAAGCGCGCAAAGGTACAAAAAAAGTAGATAAAGATTTATATAAAATAATAGGGGATTTAGTGATAAGATTTTCACACAAAAAAAGAAGAAAATAGTATCTTTGCAAAAGCACCGGTTCGTTATGATAATTTAATAAGATATCATTCCACAAGGATATTCAACACTTTTTCCTCCATTTTCGCACTTACCGATAATTTGTACAAATCGCCATGGTGGAATAAAGAATCTGAAAAGGACATATAGAACTCAGCCCATTCAAATGTTCCCTCTCTTTCATCTCGAATGCCATCGCCAAATTCATTATATCGAATTCTTAAGCTATCGGTTCCGCGAAGATCCATGGGCGGCTCATTTATTGAACGCCAAGTATAAAAAATACCCTCATTATATACTGGTGCATACGTGTTGATTTTGATTATTTGAAAAGAATTCAGCGGAACAGCCAATGTGTCTGACGTGATTTCCTTACCGTCCACATAAAAAGAGACATCAAAATCAACCATTTTTGGTTCATTACAAGCCGATAGCAAAAGCATTACAAACAAAAATTTGAAACATTCCGCTATATGTTTGTGATTCAAATAATCGTCAAAATTTTTTATTAATAATCAATTTGTTATACTCTTAATAAAATGATTGGTGTTCAGCGTTTTATAAGCAAAAAACTTCACATCGTTTCTTCTATGAATACTAATCACGGGCGTAAAAATAATAAATTATCCGATACTTTAGCATCTTTTTTCTCAAAAAATCCATCTCGCCGTCGTCCCTGATGGCGTTGCCTATCCACTTCAATACATTTGGCAGTCCCAAGGACACCGGAAATGAGGTGTGAGTCTTTTCCAAAAACGAATTGTTTTATATAGTTTTGGAAGAACCTCAGATTTATTTACTATTTCTCAATATGTTGCAAGATTTTCCTACGAATCATATCCGTGCGTATTTTTTTCGCAACAAGTACATTATTTTCGGTTTACTTCTTTGTCAGCCATTTGAATGACCATTCAACTTACGGAGCGGGACAGCTGAGAAGCCCATCATTCCGCTGGAGGTTAAGAAAAGAATATCGGATTCCATCAGTGATGTCCACTTATTCCTGTTTATTGCTTAAAAAAAGACCACTTATTCCTATTTTTAAAGTGTAAAAACGACCACTTATTCGCATATAAGTGTACCATCTCCTTTATTTGATTTGGATTTCCTGTTCTCCGATCTCCTCGCCGGTTTCTGCATCAAAGAAGGGAACTTTTTGGAAGACCTTTGCCGGCCCCGAGATTTTTACCACTCCATTATTTGTTATAATGTCTTTTGCGGTGACTACTTCTCCAGATATGTATGCGGTGTCTTGTACTTTCAAATGGATTACATTAATACCGTTATTCACAACATTTGCAATTTCAGCAGTTAGTCCAGCGGTATTGAAATTACCGACCCCGCCATTGTAAATGTCCACATCGACAACGTTTCCAGTGACTTTCACATTGCCCGTACCATCATTTTTCAGACGAAACTCGTTAGCCGAGACATCCTTTAAAACCAAATTGCCGGCACTCCTTTTTTTCAAAAACAGCTTGTCCGCTGCAACGTTCCCTATTACCATATTTCCAGCGCCACCGATGTTAATAGTTACTTTGTTGTTTGGTGTTATTCCACCGATTTCCGCGACTTCAAAGTTGCCTGCGCCCCCAAGTTGTATCACTGCATCATCTGCCTGGCATTTTTTGATGTTAAGATTTCCAGCGCTTTTGGTGGTAATCACTATGTTGTTGCGCATTTGCAACTCGTTGATTTTGGTGTTCCCTGGCCCGCTTACGTCCAAGGTGAAATTGTCGCCGCTTAACCTGTTTTCTATAGTGATGTTGCCAGTTCCTTTAGAGGTTACGGAATGGAAATTAGGAGAATAAATTTTTATGTATGACACTTTCAATTCCAGACAGTTTTGTGGATGTTCTTTAATGGATAAGGTCAATTCTCCGTTTTTCACTGTGAAGGCAATGTATTCCGCGTTGTGATCTTCTGACTCAACGGCTATTTCCGATTTGGATTCGGAACTCTGACATAAAATCACATTCCCGACGAAACCGCTTTCAATGTTCAAGGATGAAAAAGCGGGCAGCATTCGCACCAATTTGTCCTGGACTTTTTGCGCTTGCATGAAACTGAGGGTCAAAATTAAAACGGCAAACAAACATAATTTTTTCATAACAATTTGATTTTAAGATTAATTAATTAATTCTGTCTTGCTGTATTCCGTAGGCACGATTTCTTCGCCTTTTTCATTGATGAAACCGTAAAATCCGCCCTTGCTAACTAAGGCCATTTTGCTTCTGTATTGTCCAAACACGCCGATTTCATCGTATTGCGGAGTCACCACTTCTTTGCCCAAAGAATCTATAAATCCTTTATAACCGAATTGCTCCACTAAGGCCCAACCTTTTTTATACTCGTCAAAGTTTTCAATCTTTGAGTATTTGGGATAAGAAATAACGTTTCCCTGGGCATCGCGAAGTCCGTAAAAACCGTGACTTTGAAATATCTGCCATCCTTTGTGGTTTGCTGATAGCGATTTCACTGTCGAAGTAGCAGGTTCTTCTGTCGAATGTCTGGTTCTCAAAGCGGACGCGATATTGCTATCTGGTTGAGAGCTGTTTTCAAGGGCCACTTCTGCCATTTGTTCTACTATAATCTCGCTCTCGACTGTCGGTGCCATAAGTTCGAAAGATAGTGTGTCTTCTATTACGGTTGTATCTGTAATTTGATTGCTATCAGATTGTTTTGAATTCAGATCGGTCACAACGACGGCGGTGGTCAAAGCGCACACCGCACAAGCGGTCGTCCCAACAGTTACGGGCACTTGGGCGGCGGAAAGGGCCACCCAACCGTTTGGCTTGGGCACCGCCGCCCAATTCATGGTGGCAAGTGGCGATGCCGACAGCGGCGACAAGGACAAACCGGACAATTTGGCCTTGCAAACGGTATCAACGGCGTATGATTTTTTGAATAATAAAGGCAATAGGATCATAATGTGTGTTTTTCTATTCTTTTGTAGAAGAGCCAATGACTGCTGCAGTTGCTGGCGGGCTTCTGCCAGATAGCGCTTGGAGCTTCGTTCCCCGATGTTCAGGGCTTCGGCAATTTGCGTGTGTTTCTGTTTTTCAAACACAAACAAGTTGAACACCGCTCGATGCCGGTCCGGTAACGCGGCAACGGCCTCCATAATTTCCGCCTGTGTGAAGTCGCGGTTTTTGCATTCCAAAGTCTCCTCATAAACAGGTACCTTATCGGCCAAATCCGCTTCATCCACAGGAATGAAATTCGGCCGTTTCCGGAGATACATTAGTGTGGTATTTAGGGTGATTCGCATCAGCCAGCCCTCAAAGCTTCCTAACTGCCGATATGTTGCCGACTTCTCGATGGCAGTGAGGAACGCCTGATGCGCCAGGTCTTCCGCCACCTGTCGGTCGCCTACATAGCGATAACAAACACCAATCATTTTGTTGATGTTCTTCTGATAGATTTTTGTCCAAAATTGCTGTGTTTGCATCGCTGTTTTTTAGAAAGATGCAAAAATAGGAAAAAGGGCCAAATGGTTATTGATCCATTCACCGTAGAGACGTTGCACGCCACGTCTCTACAACCACAGACGGTGTACACACCGTCTCTACCTATCGGGATTGTATAAAGCGCTGTGTGTCGGGCTGCACGTTCCCTTTGACAATTTCTACGACGTCGTTATGCAATTTCCTATAATCAATATCTTCCTTATAGGTGTAACGATACATCGAGCCGCTCCATTCTCCTTTATCGGTGGATATGTGTTTGTCCATGATATAGTCGAAGTTGGGGTTGTCTCCATGAAACATCAAGACGTGCAATCGATACAGCTGGTCTTTGTCTGTGCCATCCGAATTGGTGCTGTAAACGTAATAAACAATCTTAGTAAAAGACTGTGAATAACGGTTTTTGGGTAGATCGTCATACCACTCATAGCCCCAAACGTTCAAACTGTCAATTTTGAAAAAGTCAAAATTGAAGTAATGGCATAATTCGTAATCGCAAGGCAACAGTCCTTTTTTGTGGGCGGAATAAAGTTCTTTCTTTTGAGTTAGAGCCTTATCATATTCACCTAATCCGAAATAAGAAATCATTATATCCCGAATGGCAAAATACTTTTCCTGCTTATAGCGATCATTGCACATTTTTTTCTCTGTCTTTCGAATATGATTCAGCAGTTCTTGGGAATATGCCAAGGATTTGTCATACTGCTGCGTGGTGAAGCACTGACGACTTGCATTTTCCAAATACCAGGCAAAATCACTGGTTGCCTGAAGTTTGGGCAAAACACCGAATGTATCGGCATTTTGCTGCCATACTCGTGCTCTTTCAATGGCCGTTTCCGTTTGGCCTATAGAAAAAAGACTGTCGATGGCATTTTGTTCCATCATAAATTTGGAAATGTCCGTACCTTGTGCCCAGATAAAAAATGGGCCACACAAAATTAAAAACAATAGTTTTTTCATATCATCAATTATTTTCTTCCGCAGTAATACAGCGTGCAGCTTCCTGCTTCGGTGAACATCTCTTTTGTGAGGCGGCGCATCTGCTCCTCGGTGACATCAAAGTAGTGCTCGCGCTCGTTGAGGAAGTACTCGGCGTTGGAGATAGTCTCGCCCACGGCGATGTTGGTGGCGCGGTCGTCAATCTTGATTTCATTGTTCAGCAAGATGGACTCGGCGCGGTTTTGCACTTTCAGCAAATCGTGCGCGAAGTTGGGGCCAAACTGATAGCCGTACAGGAAGTCGCAAAGTGCGGCGTCGGCCTGTTTCACGGGAATGCCGTCAACAGGGCGTCCGCTGATGAGGAATAGTCCGTCATCGCTTGTGCCCATGATGGATGCGGAAATGTCGGTGAAGATTTTGCGGTCGGTGACCAACTCTTTGTACAGGTATGACGACTGCCCTGTGCCGAACATATCAGACAGCAGGTCGCAGGCGTAATAGTCGGGGTGCATACGGTCGCACATATGCCAGCCTTTGAGCAGGAGGTCGGAGGGCACATCACGTTCCACTGTCAGAACGCGCGCCTCCGTCTGGGGCAGTTCCTTAGGATAGTTTTTGGCGGGCACATCACCCATTGGAATGTCGCCGAACCACTTTTCCACCAAGGGCATAACCTCATCGTAGTGCACGTTGCCGGCCACCACCAACACGGCGTTGTTAGGACGGTAGAAACGATAGTAAAAGTCCTTAATCATTGTCATATCGACTTCGGCGATATGCTCTGTTTTTTTGCCAATGGGAAGCCATTGATAGGGATGGCGCTGGTAGGCCATCTGGTTGAAAAGCATTGCCAAGTCACCGTATGGGCGGTTGAGGTAATTTTCCTTAAACTCCTCGATGACGACTTGCTTTTGGATGTCGAGAGAGACCTGATTGAAGGCGAGTTCGAGCATGCGGTCGGACTCAATCCAGAGGGCGGTCTCGATGTTGTTGGCGGGCAGCACGATGTAGTAATTTGTGAGGTCCTGCGAAGTGTAGGCGTTGTTGATGGCGCCCACTTTCTGCAGCGCCTTGTCGTAATCGGGTACGTTTTTGGAGCCCGTGAACATAAAATGTTCCATCAGGTGCGCGAAGCCCGTGTGGTCGGGATGCTCGTCGCGGGAACCGACGTTATAGACTACATTACAGGCCGCTAGGGGCGTGGTGTGGTCTTCGTGAACAATCACGCGCAGACCGTTATCGAGGATTTTTCTTTTGATAGTAAGCATTGCTGAATTTTGAGGGCGCAAAAATAGAAAAACCTAATAAAAAATGTTTACTCTACTTTGAACATGCTTTTCAAAAACTCAATTTCTTCTTCGTCTAACATACCCGGTTTCACCACGGCAACCAAGTTGTTGTCGTTCAGGATATGCCAGTCTTTGCCAACCAAACGCATGGTGCAGGCGGCGGCAGGGCCCTTGAAAGTCTTGAGCCGAAATGCGCCTTTATTACTATATGATATAGTCACTTTGTCATCTTCGAACTTGAAAAATTCAGGTATCTGACGTGTCTGATAAGCGTACCAAAATCCGTAGCCACCCAAAATCAACAAGCAGAAAAAAACGCAAATAGAAGCACCCCTCAAAGACATAGGAATTATTGCAATGAGAATGCTAACCAAGAATTCTACAAGAATGCCCACAATATACTAACGGTAAATTGATTTCAGGCTGCATTTTATTTTTCTATTCATATTAAAACGTTTTAAAAGAATGCGCAAAGATACCAAAAAAGGTCCGCGCAAAAACCTTGCACGGACCTTATTATCAATTGTCAATTTTCAATTGTCAATTATTTTTTCACGACGCGTTTGGTTACAACGCCGTTTTCGGTAGATACTCTGAGGAAGTAAACGCCGGCAGCATAACTACTCAGGTCAACAGTGTTGTTACCAATCATGGCGTCTGTCTTGAGCAGCTTTCCGTAAACATCATACACATCCACACTTGAAACTTGGAACTTGGAACTTGAAACTTGTACCATTCCTGTTGTCGGGTTCGGGAATATGGAGATGTTACCATCGATGTCATATTCATTAACGCCAACGTTCGTAGTGGTGAAGTGAGCGATTTCGGAACCAGCAGAAGTTTGGCCGTTGGTGCAATGTGCAATAATTTGTACATCATATGCTGTCAAACCTAAGAGGTTGCTGATCATGTAAGGATTAGAAGTTGTCGTAACCGTTAACCATTCTGAACTGCTGGTCGGTTTGTAAACGATATCCCAACTGTTAGCGGTGTTAGGTTCTTGTGTCCAGGAGATTAAAGCAGAGTGGTTTTGAATATCCGTTGCCGTAACATTGGTAGGAGCAGGGCAGTTTTCTTCTTGAGCGGTTTGCGTTGTGAAGGAAGCGGTTGCCCAATCAGAAGAGGTGGTTATATCGCAAAGAGCTAATACGCGAACCTGGTAAGCCGTTGCAGGGGTTAAGCCAGTGAGGTTATAAGAAGGCGTATTGTTTACGGTAATGCTGTTAGACCAGCTGCCAGAAGCGGTCTTGTATTGGAGGTTCCAAGCGCTTTCGGTACCACCTGGTGTCCAAGTAATGGTTGCCCCTGTTGTTGTGATGTTGGAAGCTTGAACATTAGAAGGATCGTTGCAGTCGGATGTGCCACCGCCAACGCAGTTGACGGTCAATTGGAAGCCAGAATGTTGAACACTACCATCAGAAGAGAAGTACAGTGTCAATGGACCCGTTGTGGAGGTAACATTGATGCTACCTGAGCCAGAGTATGTACCCAAGGAGGTGCCGCTGGTAGAAGCACCATCATAGATAGTCAATTCATCGTAACTGCTTTCTGTATCGTAGGTGCCGGTAACTTGTACCATCATACCAGGAGCATCCGGATTGATGGTGAGGCTGCCATTGCAATTGCTGGAGTAATCGTTAGTGAGGCCGCCGTTATCATAGATGAGGCCGCCGCAAGCGTTAATGGTTTGCGAGCCAGATACAGGCATGTTGATGGCGCCAGGTGTTGCGTTGACAGGACCCGCCCATGCACTTTGGTCATTTGCATCGCAGTTTGCTTGAACATAGAATTCGTAAACATCGGCAGACAAATTATCCACGGTAAATGGGTTCGTGTTGGCGGTAACAATTGTGCCACCCGTATTAGGATTGAAGCCTGGAACACCATAGACGATATTCCATTCTGAGGCGTTGCCGTTTTCTGTCCATGCCAAGGTTACGCTGTTTTGGCTTGTGTTGGTCACATAAAGAGCTGTAGGTGTCGGGCAGGTGATCGTACCGCAAGTGTGCGTGAAGAACACAGCGCCAGAGGTGAGGTTGTTGCCGTTGGAGCAGGTGTAGAGCGTATTGCCTTCAGCATCTGCGATGGTGAAGGAGGTCTCTCTTGCGTAACTGCCAGGTGTCCAAGAGAAGTTAACTTCAGCAGCATCACATTGATAATAAGTGACGGTTTCGTCATAGCCACTGCTTACCGTAGCCGTAGCAACGGTTGCCCCATTGACAACGATGTTAATGGTGTTGCCGTTCCAGCTATCTCCGAAGGAGTCGTGCATGGTGAGTACATAAACGCAGGCATTGGAGCAAGGAAGAGTGGTAGCGGTTAAAGTTTCGGTGTAGTTGCTTTCATCACCCGCACCGCAGTTTGCTTTCACGCGGAAACTGTAAGTAGCGTTGGAATCGAGACCGCTAATGGTAAGAGACGTCGTGGAACTGCTCATGACATTCCAATCGGTTTCGGAATTGCTCATGTATTCCACAATCCATTCTGTTTCAGTGCCTGCCGGTGTCCAGCTGAGGTCAACAGAGGTAGCGGTAACATTGCTTACGGTAAAGTTGGAAGGTCTCCAGCAAGAAGGAATGTAATCCAAGGTGATATCATCCATACGGAAACCGCAGCTGGTACCTTGAGTTACGCGGAATGCGATGTATTTACCTGTTCCCGTGTATTGAGATAGTGGAACATCAATATAATTCCAAAGGTCAACGGTTGGGGAAGGAATGGTATCCAATGGTTCGAAAGTGGTATGGTCGTCTTTGTCTGTCATCACACCAATTTCGAAGATAGAGGTGGAACCTGTTCTTTGAATCCAGAAGGAAGCCATTAAGTCGCTGACAT
>JAKSMD010000087.1 GCA_024400815.1 Bacteroidales bacterium
TGCCGAAGGCAAAAAGTCAAAGTCAAGGTCAATGGTCAAAGTTTCAAGTTTCAAGTGGTAACTCCCCAAAGGCTAATGCCGGCCGGAGGCAAAAAGGTCAATAGTATAAATTTTTTATGTAATTTTGCCCGCTCAAAAACCAAGTATGTTGAAGAAATTTATTGTGGCCTTTATCGTGTTGCTGTTCGTTTTGCCAGCTATGGCGCAGACAGGGGGTGGAAGTGTCTATAATTTTCTTAATTACAGCTATTCAACTCGCCAGATGGCGTTGGGCGGCGGATTGATTTCCGTGCATGATGAAGATCCCACTTTGATTATCCTCAACCCTTCTTCTATCAGTGATCGCCATAGCAATGCTTTGGCACTGGATTTCACTAACTATTTTGCCAGCACCAACTATGCTTCGGCGCTCTATTCTTACACTTTTCCGAAGGCGGGTAGTTTTGCGGCTGAACTGCGCTATGTGGGCTATGGTCAGTTTCAAGGCACGGATGAGAGCGGCATGGAGACTTCTAATTTCACGGCAGGCGATTATGCACTGACATTAGGTTGGGGTAGAGAACTGACGCCGAATTTCTCGATTGGGGCCAACCTCAAAATGATTTTCTGCAGTTATGAACGCTATAGTTCCTTCGGTTTGGCGGTGGATGTGGCCGGTAGTTATTACAATCCTGATAAGCAATTGTCTTTGACCTTGTTGGCTAAGAATATCGGTTCCGAGTTGAAAACGTTTGCGCCGGGCAATTTTGAAAAAACGCCCTTTGATTTGCAATTCGCCCTTTCGCAGCGTTTGCAGCATGTGCCAATTCGTTACCACCTCTCTTTGCACTCTTTGTATCGTTGGAATATGAACTATTATGGTTCTGGCAATCCTTTCTTGGAAACGGACGTGAGTACGAACCAAATCGTGTATCCAACGAAAACCAAGCAATTTTTCGACAACTTTTTCCGCCATATTATCTTTGGTTTGGAAATAGAGCCTTCGCAGTATTTCTCGTTGCAGTTAGCATACAATCATGATGTGCATCAGTCCATGAAAGTGCTGGCGCGCCATTCATTAGCGGGCTTCTCTTATGGATTTATGATAAATGTGCGCAGCATCCAGTTTGGATTCTCCAGGCAGCATTTCGCGCCCGGTGCTACTCCGAATTGCTTCAACTTGGCGATGAATTTTGATGAGCTTTCGAAACTTCATCAAGAAAAGAAAGCCAAGAAGTTAACGCGCAATTGAGGTCTGCGGAATAATTTAATTTTCAATTTTTGACTGTTTCATTATGATGATTCCTTTTTCTCCTCCACATATTGACGATAAAATTATAGATGAAGTCATTGCTGCGCTGCGTTCGGGTTGGATCACAACGGGTCCGCGAACGAAGTCTTTTGAGCAGAAATTGTGCGAATTTTGCGGGGTCTCCCGCGTGTTGGCGGTCAGTTCCGCATCTGCTGGTTTGGAACTTATGCTGCACTGGTTTGGCGTGCAACCTGGTGATGAAGTCATTGTTCCGGCCTATACCTACACGGCTACAGCAGAAGTGGTGATCCACTGTGGTGCCAAACCCGTGATGGTGGATGTGCGTCCCGACTTTCTCATTTCTGTGGAGGAAATCAAAAGGGCCATCACGCCGCGCACAAAGGTTATCATACCGGTGGATATTGCTGGCTATCCTTGTGATTATGATGAAATTATGGCGTTGGTCAATGACCCAGCCGTGAAGGCGATGTTCCAGCCGAATAATGACATTCAGCGTCAGTTGGGCCGCCCCATGGTGATGGCTGATGCGGCTCACTCTTTGGGTGCTTGTTACAAAGGCAAAAGAGCAGGTGTCTTATCCGATATTACCGTGTTTTCGTTCCATGCGGTCAAAAATTTGACGACGGCAGAAGGCGGCGCTATCTGTTTGAATATGCCGGCTCCGTTTGATGCGGATGCTTTGTATAAAATGCTTTGCACCTATTCTCTGCATGGACAATCAAAGGATGCCCTCGCCAAAACGCAAATCGGCAATTGGCGTTACGATGTGCTTGAGGCAGGCTATAAGTGTAATATGACGGACATTGCCGCCGCTTTAGGACTTATTGAGATTGAGCGTTACGATAGTCAGATCTTGAAGCGTCGTAAAGAGATTTTCGATGCCTATACGTTGGCATTTGCACAGGATGAGCGTTTCCAGATTCCAGAATATGAAACAGCGGAGAAATGCACTTCGTATCATGTCTATGCTTTGCGATTGGCACATGCCACCGAAGCACAGCGCGATGAAACGATGCAAAGCATTTTTGCCCAAGAGGTGAGCGTCAATGTGCATTTTATTCCATTGCCAATGCTGACTGCTTATAAGTCAAGAGGCTACAAAATTGAGGACTATCCAGTTACATACGACAATTATTCGCGCGAAATCAGTTTGCCTGTGTATTATAACTTAACCGATGAACAGGTCGCACAAGTGATTAAGGCCGTTCAACAGGCTGCTCTTTAACATTGGCTTTCAACGCTTGGTTGATTTGCGATTTAAGTTGTAACACATTCTGTTCTACCACATTCTGCTTTTCCGGTTTGAAAAGGGTGGCGTATTTTGCCTTGCCCACTTTGAACTTGCGCTTGTCGGTGCCGATGATGTCTAATCCGATGCGCAAGGGTTTGATTAAGGAGATGTTGTAGTCGTAGGTCATGTCCAGCTTGTGCCGCCCAGATAAAATGGCCTGGTATTTATCAATAGATACGGCAAAAGGATAGACATCGATTTCGTTCTTGAAAATGGTGAGCTCGGCGGCGAGACTGTCGATTTTGTTGGGCGTGTTCTTTTTGAACATCAGCAGTTTGGAGATTTTCTTATAGGTGTCATTGTCCAAAACAACAAGGTCTTGGCCGTTGATGGCGGCGGCCCCGCGCAAGGTGGAGTACTTCAAATCGTAGTTGGACTTGAGGTAGGTTTCGATGGCGAAATGGAATTCGGCATTGCCAGCGAAAGATTTCAACATGGGCAAGACGGTGTCCACTTCCGGAATCATTTGGATGAGTTCGGCAATTTTGATGTCTAACAAGTGGAAGTCTAATCCGAGGAATAAGTGGTTTTTGCGCGGTGTCTTGTACAAGGCGGTGAGCTGCATGCGTGCCGCGTCAGAGGTGAAGCCCATTTCATCTAACACGAGGATGCCGTCTTTCACGGACAAGTAGCCGCCAATGTTGCGGATATCTACATCTTCGTAGTGTGCCTTTTGGATAAGGGTGTGCATGCGAAGGTCTATGCCATAAGGAACGATGAAGGGGTTGTCTTCTTGATTTTCGGGAACTTCTGCCAATAATGTGTCTGGTGCGCCCAGTCCATTTACTACATCTATGATTTGGTTGATGTCAATGTAGTTGGAAACCAATTCCAAAGTGCCCGTCAGCAAGTCTTGGCCGAGGAAATACTTGTCGATGTTGAGAACTTTTCCGCTGAGGGCGAAGTCTGAATTTCCAAATGTGCCGCTGGCTTCTTGGATATTGCACTTTCTCATGTTGAAGTTCACATCGACGGTAGATAAGTTAATCGGCAATTCAATAGCGCTGGTTTGAAGTATGCCGTTTTTCAAATTCATCTTGGCGGATGGATTCCATTGCATCAAGGTGTTGTATCCTGTTTCATCGTAGTTGGTTTTGGCATCTAAGGTGAGAGGTCCGCTTTGTGCGGTTAGACCTTGACCGTAATGTGCCAGCAGGGACTCTCCGGCATATTGAAGGGTAAGATTGCGTTCTCCCTTCATGGTGAAAGTCCCCTTTGGGGCTTTGAGGTATGCGTCAATGGTGTCCATTTTAGCGGAGAGCGTCTCGAATTGGAAGGTGGTGCCCATCTTAAGAGACAGGGTGCTATCCATTAAGTCGTTCACAAAAGCATGAAGTGCTGTGCCCGAGGCGCTGATGTTTCCCAATCCGATTTTGGATGCTGTGAGTTTTTGTGCTTTGATGTTGGCTTCCGCCCACTCGCCAATATGGTAGGGTGTTTCTGTTACGGGGAATTGAACATCTACAAACATAGAAGGGGATTGCAAGGTCAGCGAGTCATCGTAGATGAGGTCCAAATCGGAGAAGTGGAAGTATCCCTTGGCTTGCATCTCATCGATGGCCATTTTGGAAAGTTGGTCGTAGTCGAATTTTGCGGATAAGGTGGCTTGTGCGTTGCCATTGCAGCGCGTGAGCGCCTCAGGGAGCATGGACTTGAAGTCGGGAAGATGCAATTCTCCAGTGGCGGTGATGTCAAACAGCATTTTGTCCAATAGGTCTTTGATATTGCCGCAGGCGGTCAGATGATTGTTGCCTGTGTAGCAATCCAACTTTTGAATGGTGACATCCGTCTGATTGTTCAAATCCATATCCACATGAAACAAGGTGCTGATGTTGTGGAAGTCGAGCGGAAAACCACTCATTGCGAAGGTCCCTTCACTCCAATCCGCATCAGCAGTGATGATGGGCTTTTGCTGCTCATTATAGTGCCCGTATATTTTGCCGGCCAGTCCCAAGTTGCCATCCATATCCATACTATCTAAAGCATCGCCGATGATGGCGCGCGGAATAAGCGCTATAATCTCCTTCAAGGGCCACTTTTGCGTTTGGTATTGCAAATCCATGGCAACATCCCCGCTCAGGGTGTCGCGCTTGGCGGTGCCTTTCAGGTTGACTTGATATTGGTCTAATTTTAATAAGAGATCTTTTATATTGATGCGCTGGTTGGCGATGGACAAACTGAAGTCGGTGCCGAGCGAAAGGTCAAGGGAGTCCAAATAGTTGTTGTCGCCTACATGGAAAAGCAAGTTTTGGATATCCAGATTCAGTTGGCCTGCCGTCTGGTCCATGTTTTTGAGATTGCCATCAAATTGCAGTGCCATGTTGTTGCAAGAAACATTTATGGCGTTGCTGTCCAGCGTGTTGAATTTTAATTTGTTGGTGGAAATGTCGATTTTCCCGTCGCCAGACTTGTTTGCCCATTGCCCTTTGGCTTTGAGGTCCATGTCGGCCAGACTGGCCACTATGTTATCGTGAAGGTTCACAAATCTGACATCTACATTTTGGGTGGCCACCTTTTGCAAATCTATAGTGTAGTCAAATTCAGCCGATGGGGCAGTGGTGTCTGTTTTGAAGACGCTGAAGTTGTTTTTTCCGTCTTTGTTGACATAAAGGTCGGCGGCGCCATCTTCTAAAAGGAAGTTCTTGACTTCAATATGTTTGTTTTTGAGCAGTTCTCGAATGTTGAGGTCGGCGGTGCAGTGCTGAACGCGCAGCAGTGTGTCGGAAGGCGCACCGAACATGGGGTTGATAAGCGTGACATTGTGGAGGTCCAAACCCACTTGTGGGAAGGTTTTGAAAAAGGTCAGTTCGGCTTTGTCAAGATGAAAGTTGCAAGTGATAAAACGCGGGGCTTCTTTGTTGACCATTCGGGTTAGTCGCGCGGGCGTGAAGATAAGCCAACACAGAACACCCATTGTGATGAGTACCAATCCTATCAGCGATGCGAGAGAAATCAGTGTGACTTTTATCGGTTTCTTCATGTGCGATTAGTCTTGTTTGAGAAAGGTATAAGAAGTTCCGTAGCTGTCGTGGTAGCAGAGGGTAGTGGCGGTAAGGGTCGTGATGGTATAGGTTTTGGGCACAACGCCGCCCATCTCCATTAGGTGGTTTTGCACCAAGGTGGCGTTGTTCATTGACCAATTGAAGGGTTGGGCTTCTTCCTCGTAAATATCATCAGCTGTATCCCAGGTGTGTCCAGTGCCGTCTGCGTTATAATATTCGTGCAGCGTGCCAGATACCCAATGTCCATAGAGTAGCGTCGAATTAAAGGTGGGCCTGTGTGGGGTTGGCGTCACCGGATCGTGACAACCCGTGAACAGCAGTGGCATTAACAACAGGGTAATGCAAAGGCCCGTATGCAGTAACTTCTTCATACAACAATGGATGTTTTACATTTATAATATGTTCACTTCTGGATGAAGTTGGATGCCAAACAGATTTTGCACATCTTGAATAACTTGCTGATAGACATGGCACACTTCATCGGGTGTGGCGCCGCCGAGGTTTACCACCACGAGCGCTTGTTTGGCGTATATGCCTGCGTTGCCGAGTTGCTTTCCTTTCCAACCCGATTTATCAATCAGTTGGCCCGCCGCCAATTTCACATGTTCTTCATCTACTGGGTACGACACCAAATCGGGAATCCGTTCCAGTAGGTCTTGGTATTGTGCTTTGGGTACGATTGGATTTTTGAAGAAACTGCCGGCGCACCCTATTTTGGTGATGTCGGGGAGTTTGCTGTTGCGGACGGCCACTACAGTATGGGAAATATTTTCCAAAGACGGGGTCAGTCCAGCTGCCTCTAAGGCGCTGCTCAAAGCTTTATAGGTAAGATTGAATTGTCCTTTTTTAGAGAGTCTGAAATAGACGAAGGTGATGAAGCATTTGCCCTTCAGGCTGTTTTTGAAGATGGAGTCTCGATAGCCAAATTGACACGCTTCGTTTGACAGGGAGAAATCTTGCAGGGTGTCCAAGTAGATGCCTTCCACATGGTCGATACAGTCTTTCACTTCTGCGCCGTAGGCACCGATATTTTGAACGGGTGCGCTGCCAACATAGCCAGGGATGCCTGTCAGGTTCTCTACGCCGCATAGTTGGTGTTGCAGACAATAGTGGGTAAAGTCTTCCCACACTTCGCCCGCCGCCACGCGAAGCAAAGCGCCATCTTCATTTTCATCAACGGTTTCAATACCTTTGAAAGTTGGATGCAGAATCGTGCCTTTGTAATCGTGAGTGAACAGAACATTGCTGCCGCCGCCGAGGATGTACCAATTTTCTTGGAGCAGTTCGTCGCGAACGGCGGAGCGTATATCTTCAACATGTTCTATTAGCACGAAGTGGTCGCATTTGACATCCATGCCAAATGTGTTGTGCGCTTTGAGCGAGTAGTTGGAGAGGACTTTCATAGCACTATTTTAGAACATATAACCCATCTTCACATAGATATTGGCCATGCCGTCATTGTCGCGTTTGTCAAATGGGGCGGCCCAATCGACGGAGAGGACGAAGTTGTCGTTCATCATCAGTTTGAGCCCGATACCGCCAGAGAGGTGTGGACGGTAGATATTGGCTTGGTCGCCGAAGACGATGTAGTCGTCCAATTGTGACAGGTCGAAATCGGGGTCTTGGTTGGCGATGTTGTTGCGAAGGGTGAGTTCGTCAATTTCGTATGGTTGGAGAATCATGCCGGCGTCGATGAAAGGGTTGAGGCCGATGAAGAAATGTTCTTTGCCGATATCGAATTTGCAGATTTTGAATCTGAATTCCACATTGCCGAAAGCGTAACCAGGAGCGGTGATGCGGTTGCGCATCACGCCGCGGAGGGTGTTGCCGCCGCCAAGTCCTTCGTATAGTACGCGTTGGATGAAAAGATTGTTGTAGTAGTTGTTGAGATAGAAAGGCGCATCGCCGGCCACGGTCAATTGTGCGGCTAAGCGGTAGGCGAAGGTGATATAGTCTTTGTAAATGGGTACGAAGTGGCGGAAGCTGGCGTTAAACATCAAGTTGTTGAATCCTTTGTCTTCGCCGAAAGCAGCATTGTAGGTCCAGAAGATTTCAGCATTCATACCTCTTTTGGTATTTTGCTGGCGGTCGCGGTTGTCAAAGGTGATGCCGCCGCGCAAGTAAGGATGCCATCCGCCGTTGGCTTCGTTGGGTTTGATGATGCCCCAGCGCACATAGCGGTCGTAAAGTCCCAAAGTGTCCGGCAGCATGTTCTCTTCTTTCTTGCCTTTGTTAATCATGTCAATGTTGACGGCGCCGATTTTGTAGCCTAACAAGCCGATGCCGGCACTCCAGTACCAGTTTTTGCCGATGTTGCCATCAATGTCGGCCGCCACACGGAACAGGTCTCGCTGGGATTTATAGAAGGCGCGAGACACGAATCCTTCTTCGCCTTGGAATTTTTTCTTTGACCAGGTTGGATTATAGACTGTTTGGTAGCCATTGTAGCCATAGAAGTCGCACAAGGCATCTGGCAAATAGGAAACATCGATTTTCAAACGATGGTTGGGGATGAGGTACTTGGAGTCGTAGGCGAAGCGGAAAAGTCCGGAACGCTTGGTGGTATATGCGGCTTCAAAGTAGAGGGAATGGAAGTATTCCGGATAGATGGAGCCGTCGCCAAAGTCATAGACATTCGACAATAAGCCATATTGGAAACCTTTGTCCGCATCGTATGCTACGCTGGGCAATATGCCGAATGTCCAGCCCGTGCGGGTTTCACTCTTCTCCTTTTTGGGCTTTTTGTCTTTTTCTATATCGTTGACCGTGTTTTCAGCGCGTGCAATTTGGAATCCCAACAAGCACACACAGAGAAAAAATAAGCAAATTTTCTTCATAGATAATGGTTTTTTAATTGAGCGGCAAACATACAAAAAATGTGCGAATGATTAGCCATTGGCATTTTGGAGTTCCCCCACTTGAAACTTGAAACAAAAAGCGGACCGCCAGTCAAGGCGGTCCGCTGGGAATCACA
>JAKSMD010000088.1 GCA_024400815.1 Bacteroidales bacterium
ATCTGGTCAAACCGTTGTTATCTTCGGCGCTGGTGGCAAGTCCGGTATGCTTTGCTGCTATGAAGCTAAAAAACGCGTCGGCGTGACAGGTAAGGTTATCGGTCTCGCTAACAGTCCGAAATCTACCAACCGTATCAAAGAACTCGGTTTCTGCGACATCGTGGAAAGCGTAGCAGGCATGACGCCTCCTCCAATTTACGAATTGGTTGAAAAACTCACTAACGGCAAGATGGCTGACGTGACGATCAACTGTGTGAACGTACCTGACCAAGAAATGCCTTCAGTCCTCGTGACTAAAGACGACGGTATCGTTTATTTCTTCTCAATGGCTACTTCGTTTACCAAAGCTGCTCTCGGCGCAGAAGGCATTGGTAGCGATGTGACTATGATTATTGGTAACGGCTATACTAAAGGCCATGCTGAAATTACGTTGCAAGAACTTCGCGAATGCAAGGCTTTACGCGATATCTTCACCGAATTGTACGCATAACCTGATACCATATAGTAATAATTTTTTGACGAGAAAAGCGGGGTAACGAGCCCCGCTTTTTTTATGCCTGCTAAATTGCTATCTCGCAAATTTAATGTACTTTTGCAAACTTGTTTTTATTTATATGAAAAATATATTAATTACATTGCTTTTCGTCTGCTTTTGCGCTTCGACTTGGGCTCAATCGCATGAGTTGGTGATTGTGCATACGAACGATACGCATAGCCAAATCGAGTCCTTTACCGATAAAACAGATACCAATATTGGCGGCTTTCTGCGTCGCGATGCCCTGATTCGCGAAGTGCGCGCCCAACATTCTAATGTGCTGATCGTTGATGCCGGCGACTATTCTCAAGGAACACCCTATTTCAATTTCTTTAAGGGATATACGGAAATAGCGCTCATGAACGCGATGGATTATGATGTCGCTGGCTTGGGCAATCATGAGTTCGATAACGGCTCTGCCGCTTTGGCGAAAAGAATCCATAAGGCCCATTTTCCGGTGGTCTGCGCCAATTACGAATTCCACAACAAGGCGTTGGCTAAAGCCGTGAAACCCTATGTGATTTTGGAAAAGGACGGACTGAAAATCGGCGTCTTTGGATTGTTGGTGGATATTCACGCGCTCGTCGCTCCGTCTAATGCCAATGAGGTTACCTACCTTGATCCGATTGAGTCTGCGCGCCGTGTCGTGGAAGAACTCCAAAAGCAGAACTGCGATATGATTGTCTGCTTGTCGCACCTTGGCTTTGGAAATGATGTTCTGGTAAATGACGAACAAGTGGCTAAAGCAGTCCCAGGCATTGACATTATTATAGGCGGTCATACTCATACAGAACTGAAAGAACCCGTTGCGGTAGGCAACACGATGATATATCAACTCGCTGGCAAGGGCAAATGCGCTGGCGTAATTACGATCAATTATTGATTTTGAAGATATGAAGAAGAAAATACTGGTTACTGGTGGTTGCGGCTATATTGGCTCGCATACTATTATAGAACTGCTGCAAAGCAATCGTTATGATGTTATTTCTGTGGATAGCTGCGTGCGTAGCACTCCTGAGACGATGCGTCGTGTGGAGATGATTACGGGCGTTAATGTCCATAACTATCAAGTGGATATTTGTCAAAAAGAGGATTTTTTCCATGTGCTCGAGGAGAATCCTGATGTGCAAGGCATTATCCATTTTGCGGCTTTCAAGGCTGTGGGAGAGTCTGTGGATGAACCGCTTATGTATTACCGCAACAATCTTGGCGCTTTGGCAAATGTTCTGGAAGCTTGCCAGAAATTCCATGTTCAGAATCTGATTTTCTCATCTTCCTGTTCCGTTTATGGCGATGTCAAAAATCTGCCTGTAAGCGAAGCTACTCCGATGGGAAAAGCCTTCTGTCCTTATGCCCACACCAAACAAATTGGTGAAGAGATGATTCAAAATATGATGGTTCCCAATCCAGAGATGAATGCCCTTATCCTGCGGTATTTCAATCCTGTCGGCGCACATCCGAGCGGACTGAACGGAGAACTGTCTCCCGATAAACCCAATAATCTTATCCCGATTATTATGCATGTGGCAAGCGGTGTGCTTCCACAAATGACGGTGTTCGGTACGGATTACGATACCCGCGATGGCTCTTGCATTCGCGATTACCTTCATGTGAGCGATATAGCGGTTGCCCATCTCAAAGCGATGGACTATTTGATAGAAAGAAAAAATTGTCAACAATGCGAGATTTTCAATCTGGGAAGTGGTAACGGTGTCTCTGTCTTGGAAATGCTCCATGCGGCAGAACGCATTATAGGCCAGAAGTTGAATTACCAGCTGGGCGACCGTCGCCCGGGCGATGTGCCGGCAATTTATGGGGATAGCCAACGCGCGAACACGCTGCTGGACTGGCATTGCCAGTATGGCGTGGATGATATGATTGCATCCGCATGGAAGTGGGAGCATTATTTGAAAAACGAGATTTACGATAAATAAATACTTTTATGGCAGAAAACTTGAAACTTGTGGCAGATTTGGCCCTGATTTTGATTTCAGCTGGGGTGGTGACCATTGTGTTCAAACTGCTGAAACAGCCTTTGGTGCTCGGCTATATCGTGGCTGGCTTTTTGGTGGGCCCCTATCTGCATATTTTTCCTACAGTTACTGATATTTCTGAAGTTGAGGTCTGGTCTGAAATTGGTATCATCTTCTTGTTGTTCGGATTAGGTTTGGAATTTAGTTTCAAGAAACTGTTCTCGGTAGGCAGTAAGGCCTTTGTGACAGCGTTTGTGGGCATTGTGGTGATGGTCGCGGTCGGACTGCTGCTGGGCATCATCATCGGCTGGGACCCGCTGCCCAGTGCGTTTCTGGGCGGTATGCTCGCCATGTCCTCTACCACGATAATTATCAAAGCGTTTGAGGATATGAAACTCAAGAACGAGCCTTTTGTGGATTTGACAATGGTGGTGCTCATTATCCAAGATATTGTCGCTGTCGTGATGATGGTCTTGATGTCAACAGCCGCTGCCCGTCACAACGCCGGGGCCGGAAAGGAGATGCTGATGAGCATTGTGAAGTTGGTGTTCTTCCTGATTCTCTGGTTTGTGGTTGGCATCTATGTGATTCCTACGTTCTTTAGAAAAGCCAAAAAATATATCAATGATGAAACCCTCCTGATTATCTCCATCGGTCTATGTTTCGGCATGGTGATGTTTGCAAACAGTGTCGGCTTCTCATCCGCTCTTGGCGCTTTTGTTATTGGTTCTATCCTTTCTGAAACTATTGAGAGCGAACGTATTATTGAATTGACGAAGGGCATTAAAGACCTTTTTGGTGCCATATTTTTCGTGTCTGTGGGCATGATGATTGATCCGCATGTTCTGGTCGATAATTGGCAGCTGATATTAACTTTAGTGCTGGTCACTTTGATTTTGAAACCTGTTGCTTCTGCCGTTGCAGCGGTTATTGCGGGCGCCTCTTTCGAAGATTCTCTCAAAACGGGGTTTACCTTGGCGCAAATTGGTGAATTCGCTTTTATTGTTGCCTCTGTTGGGGTGGCTCAAGGATTGATGCCCCAATATATTTATCCAGTGGTGATTGCCTCCTCTGTCATTACTACATTTACGACGCCCTATTGGATTAAATTGGCAACGCCGCTTTCCTATCTGATGGTGCAGAAAATGTCTCCCAATTTGAAAACGCGTATCGACAAGTATAGCCTTTTTGGCAAAACAGGGCAGAAGAAGAGCTGGAAGCAAGTCATTTCCGACTCAATTGTGCGCGTGCTTGTCTATTCTGTGATTAGCTTTGCCGTACTGATGCTGCTCTTTGAATATGCTATTCCGTTCTTGGAAAAAATGACCGTTCATGATGTCGTACTGTCCCAGTTGCTCCCAACTTGGGCCTTTAAGTCCCTCTGCGCCATCGGCTCACTGCTGATTATTCTCCCATTCCTCTTTGGACTTTTGTACAATTCTCAAAAGACAAGAGACCTCTATGCCGATGTGACACGCGAAAATAATGGCAATATTTTGGTCGTGACGATTTGGACATGTGCCCGATTCTTAATCGCTGGACTGTTCGTATTTGCCATCTTGGTCAAATTTTTCCACTATACTAAGTGGGTGATCGTCTTGGTAACCATCGCGATCGTGCTCTTTATGATGTTCTCCAATCGGACTTTGCATCGATTTAGGTTCATTGAGTCTAAGTTTATGGCGAATTTGAATGCCAAAGAGTCAGATTCTGAGTCGGTTGAAATCAAAGAATAATCGCTATAAATTTAACAAAGTTTTGTTAAATTGAATTTTAACAATTATTTGTTAATGATAATGTTAGTTTGTTGATATAGATGTGCTTGTCTTGTTTGAATAGTTTATGTTTTTGTTAAAAAATCATAAAAGTATTCGATAGGCTTGACAAACCTATTTCTATTGTTGTATCTTTGCCGCCGAAACAAGATACAACAACTATGAATAACGATTTTCAATTACTAAAAATTGGTGTGGCGCTTCTGGTCTGTGCCCTCTTTGTGAATACTGCCTTTTCGCAGTATGACCCCTGCTTGCTCTCCTACAACGAAAAGATGAATCATGCTATTCATTTTCGAATATATGAAAACTATTTGAAAGTGAAGCCCTATTTCCAAGAGGCGTATGCGGTTAACCCGACCATTCCGCAGGGCGTCTTGGAGGCAGTGGCGTTCCAATATACGCGCTTTGATGGCAACCTTTTTGATACGATGACTGTCTCTGCGGATGACATGCCTAGAACTTATTCTGTTATGGGGTTGACGCTTGATGGGAAAGGCGTCTTTCGAGAAAATCTGAGACTAATAGCCAAACTGTCGGACATTTCCGAGGTGGATATTCGGCAAAATGACCGAATGGCTGTGCTGGCCTATGCTTCTGCATTTGCTCAAAAACAAAAGGCGTATAAGGTTTTTGGCGATCATATAGAGGACTATCGACCTGTTTTGGAATCGCTTTCAGAGCTGCCGTTGGATACTTTTCATCGGGAGGATGCGTACGCCAATTTTGCAATCAATAGTTCGCTGTATGCGATCTATTCCTTTTTGGCTGATGCGTCCAATGCAGAATTGGGATTGCCGGTGCGTGATGTTGACTTTCGTGAGGTCTTTGGCGATCATTTGCCGTTGTTGCAGCAGAAAATGGTGAATATGGACAGTCTGGCCCTCATCCAAAATTCTCGTGCCGCTGATTATGCCGGTGCGATTTGGAATTCGGCAGCATCTTGCAATTATGTGACGGGCAGAAATGGGGTCACGGTCAACAATATTACGCTGCATTATACGGCAGGCACCTATGCCGGAAGTATTGCCTGGTTTCAGAATTGCGCATCGGAAGTGTCTGCCCATTATGTGATCCGCTCTTATGATGGCCAAATCACACAAATGGTGCGAGAATCCGATAAGGCATGGCATGTTGGAGAGGCCAATGGATATACGATTGGCATTGAACACGAAGCCTACGGAAATGTGCAAAACTTTTTTACGCCAGCGATGTACCAGGCATCTGCTGATTTGGTGAAGGATATTTGTAGAAGACATCCGAACATCAACCCTCATCATCTGTTTTATTGCGACACGCTGGATGATGGCACGGTTTTGAATTGCGGACTCCACAATTTGGGCGGCTCTACGGCCTGCGTGCAGATTCGCGGTCATCAGCATTTTCCCAATCAAACGCATACGGATCCCGGACCATATTGGAATTGGAACTATTACTATAAATTGGTAAACGACCAACCCGTAATTACAACTACTAATGAGGCAAACGGAACTTTTGCGGATGCCGGAGGAACGCTGTCCAATTACCCGAATAATGCACGCCAGCTGTTCCATATCCACATTCCTGGCGCAGATAGTGTGGTGCTGTCTTTTGCAGATTTTGAATTGGAACGCAATGCTGATTTTATGTGGATATATGATGGCCCTTCTGTGTTTTCTCCGCTAATAGGCAGATGGAATACGCATAGTCCTGGGCGAGTGGTGGCTCATGGGGAAGATATGCTGGTGGAATTTCGTTCTGATTGCAGCGGGACGGCTCGTGGTTGGTTGGCCAATTGGCAAAGCGCTGAGCCCCTATCTCCCTTTGTGGATACTTTGCCGCCGACCACCCAGATTCTTTGGGATGAACAACAATGGATTACCCATGATGTCTATGTGAATTTTAGCGATGCTGATGATGGTGCTCTTCAAGAGCGTTTTTATCAACTTATGGAAAAGAAAAATGGCGTATGGGCGGCCAATAACCATAAGGGGTTCCTATGTGATAATTTTGACCATATCTTAGATACTGCGCTTTGGCTTAACGATGGCCATTGGTCCGTGCAGAATGCGGCGCTACAGCAAACAGAAGATACTTTGTCGGCCTGCGTGTCGGCACTATTGGATGCTCATGGCGTACAGGCACTGCTTTTTGATTTTTATCTCTCTTTAAATGCAGGTGACACGGCCTCTTTTTTCTGGGATGGCAATGAACCGTTGGATGAACGTGCGACGACTTTTTGCGGTTATGAATTGGCCATTTGCAATACGGATCATACTCTTTCTGTCTATAGATGGGATGGAGGACACCGTTTGCTGCTGAAAAAGATGCCGCATATTTTCTTTACACATGGCCAGTCGTATCTTTATAGAATTGTTTGGCAACGTGATACGAAAGACATCAGTGTATATCGGCATGCAGCTTGTCTGCTGCGAGTGCGTGATACCGGTTCTATGATCAATGAGGGACTTCATTTTGTGGGATGGAAAACTTGTCATACTGCGGTTTCAATTGATAATGTGCGCGTTTATGCTTCCCGTGATGACCGTGTGCTCTTGACGGTTGGTCCAGAGTGTGATAAGATGATACAGGCGCAGGCTTTAAACGGCAACTCTACATGCAAGTTGAAATCGATTGTCTGGGATACAGCGGGACATTTTTCGTCTTTGGTTGAAAAATCATTGCTGGTGGATTACACACTGCCTTCCGCCCCGGCACGCGTAGATGATAGCCAATCGGCCAAGGATGAGTCGTCATGGCAGTCTTGGTTGGTGTCCGTAAAATGGTCCTCGGTGATGGATGCCCAATCGGGAATACACAACTACGAATACATGTTGAACGTATCGCATCCTCAACGCATTCCGTTTCGTTTGGATTGGGTAGATGTTGGTTTGGCTACAACTGCGCAGTGCTCAAAATCCTTTCCCGACCTGACGCGCGTTCGAGTGGGGGTGAGGGCGGTGGATAATGCGGGCTTGAAGTCTTCAATTACATATTCGCCTGGATTTTTTGTGTCCTATGACAATGCTCTCGTCTTGCACAAAGTTAAAATGGAAGTGACGCCTAGCCCTGTGGTAGACTATATGGTTGTGACAGACTGTTTGTCTGTGGGAGCAGCGCAGGGTAGCGACGAACCTTTGCCTTCAGGCAAACTGCAATGCGTGTTTTACGATTTGCAGGGACGACATGTTGGTCAAATTCGTGGAGAATTGGGCGAATCTTTGGACCTCTCATGGCTGCCATCGGGAGTATATCTCTTGCAGATTACTCGGAATGGAATTTTGTTGCAAGTAGAAAAGATAATAAAACCCTAATCGGTTGAATAGGTCTTATGACTATGCTGACGGTTATGTTGGCGAGTTTGGTTTTTGTTTTCCATTAGCAAGAAAAGGCGACCCTCGGGCCGCCTTTTCAATTATATATGGGGAGAAAATGTTCTATTAGTACATGCCGCCCATGCCAGGATTCATACCAGCGCCCATAGGAGCAGCAGGAGTCTCTTCTTTGATTTCAGCGAGAACGCATTCCGTAGTCAACAACATGCCGGCAATAGAAGCTGCATTTTCAAGAGCAACACGGGAAACTTTAGTCGGGTCGATGACGCCAGCTTCAATCATGTTTACGAATTGGTCGGTACGAGCGTTGTAACCGTAGTCGCCTTTGCCTTTCATAACAGCGTTGACGATAACGGAACCCTCTTTGCCAGCGTTAGTGGTGATTTGGCGAAGAGGTTCTTCGAGAGCTCTGCGGACGATGTCGATGCCGATCTTTTGGTCTTCGTTTTCGCCTTTAAGGCCCTTCAAACTGGCGATAGAGCGGATGTAAGCAACGCCACCGCCAGGGATGATACCTTCTTCAATAGCAGCGCGAGTTGCGTGCAAAGCGTCATCGTAGCGGTCTTTCTTTTCTTTCATTTCTACTTCAGAAGCAGCGCCAACGTAGATGACAGCAACACCGCCAGCTAATTTAGCGAGACGTTCTTGCAACTTTTCGCGGTCGTAGTCGGAGGTTGTCTTTTCGATTTGGGCTTTAATCATGCCAATGCGTGCGTCAATAGCAGCTTTGTCACCCTTGCCGCTGACAATCGTGGTGTTTTCTTTATCCACCGTGATCTTTTCGGCGGTACCCAGCATTTCAATAATGGCGTCTTCCAACTTGAATCCCTTTTCTTCTGAAATAACAGTACCACCGGTGAGAATAGCGATCACGTCCAACATCCCT
>JAKSMD010000089.1 GCA_024400815.1 Bacteroidales bacterium
ACGAAAACCACCTTAATCTCACCTATTAGTGGTTCAAACTTCGGGACGCATTATAAGTGGAGAGTGGAAAGTGGAGAGTTGAGAGTGAAAAGTTGAGAGTGAAAAGTTGAAAGGTGGCGGGTTATGGGTTGTGGGTGATGCTTCGACAGGCTCAGCAACCGAGGCTCTGAGACCGAAGCTCAGGAACCGAGGCTCAGCAACCGTGGTGAGAGATGGGGTTTTGATTGTTTTTGATAATTTTTGCGACGATGAAATTTAGATGGCTCATATTGTTTTTGGTGGTTGTGATGACTGCGTGTACCCCTTCCGCAGAAACGCGTCATGGTGCGTCTCTGTCTGATGACGCGATTCAGGAGACGCACCATGGCACGTCTCTACCCAACGATGGGGTGCGGGAGACGCAAAATCTTGCGTCTTTACAGGCCATTGACAGCCTGATGTGGCGGCAGCCGGATAGTGCCTTGGTGGTGATGCAGGGGTTTGCCGGCAGCACCGAGGCTGATAGCCTCGATGTGTTTGAGGGGCATTACTGCCAGGTGCTGATTTCGGAGCTGCTGTATAAGAATTATTATGCACAAAGCAATCGTGCCGAATTGCTGCAGACGGTTGGGTATTTTGATTCTATTGTGGGGACGGATGGAGCGGACGCACGCGGTGCGTCCCTTCGCGCATCTTCTTCATCACGGCTTCGGCGGCTTTCGGGTCGTTCCAAAACTGTGGGTCTTGTGTCTTTTCTTCTAATTCTTGGGCTTCGATGGTACGTCTTTCGACGTCAAAGATACCTCCTCAAGGCATCAATCCTCTTACATAAGTCTTTAAGTTGGTCTTGGGTAATCATATTAAACAAGGTATTTCGGGCTGCAAAGGTAGGGAAAAATGTTGTAATTGCTGCAAATTCACTATTTTTGTCGCTGTGATAAGAAAATTGTTCATAGGATTCGCTTTTTTCATGGGCGTGATGCTGTTTGCTTGCCATCCCATATCCCGAGATGCACGGCAAACAGCCCACGATGCCTTGGAAAACGCTCGTATCCAGCTGGATTCGGGCAACAAGGCGGATGCCATGCGCTTGTTCAAGGAGGCGGAGCGTTACGGTTTATCCGCCAATGACCCCCTGACGGTTGCCCACGCTCGACTCAATATCGCGCATTGTTTGGGCTATTATGCCGACAAAGAAGAAGTTGTTTCGTTGTTGAAGTCTGCCGCAGAGGGCTTTGGCGAAGACTATGCCGACCGTGCCGATGCACTGAGGGAGTTGGGCGATTTCTATCAGTTCCATAGGGCATACGATACCGCCGAGATGGTTCTGCAACAGGCTTGGGCCTACGCCGAACAAAGTGGCTCGGTGGAGACGAAACGCACGGTTTCATCGGCTTTTCATGCGATGTATTTCAATGCTGGAGAATATGAGAAGTCGGGCGATTATCTGAGGCGATTCCTTCAATTGTCAATGCCTGATGTCGATGACAGAACGATGATGTATTATTACGACGGCATGGGTGGCATCTTTTATGAGATGGGCAATATGGATTCGACGGCTTATTACTATGGTCGCTTGGAAGAGATATTAACCCGTGAAGAACCAGATTGTTCAGCACAAAATGAAAGCGCATGGTATTATGGCGCACTTGCCAATTTTGCCGAGATGCGCGGTGATTTTGAGAAGGCTTGCGAGTACATGTATTGGTACGAAAAACACGATGCGCATTACGACATAGAACGGCAGAAAAACAATCTAGCACTCATCAGCCAGAAATATGACACAGCGGTGATGCAGAACGAATTGAACGAGAATATCATTCGGAAACAGCGTGTTATCATTCTTATTAGTGGGATAGCGGCATTGGTTTTGTTGGCCTTCTTAATCTCGCAAATCCGATTGGCTCGCAACCGCAAGCGGGAAGCCGAAATCAACGCCGAACTATTCCACTTCAAGCAACAGAACGTTGCCTTGGCACAAAGGGATGCCGAACATGAGCAAATCCAGAAGGACTATGCCGACCGCCTTTCGGAGGCTTTGGACAAGGAGCAACAAACCATGATGCTGTTGGACATTTATCTGAACAACAGCAAGAAAGCCAATCTCCTCAATGACTTGGAACGTTCGGTTTTCGGCGACAAAGACCATTGGAAGGCCATGCTCACCGTGGTTGAGGAGAAATACCCAAGCCTTTGGGAAACCCTCGGACAAAAGTGCCCCGACTTGGACGAGGACGAAAAGAAATCCTTCATTCTGTCGCATTTCAAGGTCTCGCGCCAGGAAGAGGCGGATTACCTTGGAACCACTGTCAATATGGTGGACAAACTGCGGGGAAGAGTCAGGAAAAAGATGGCTGAACGCCAATAATCTTTGGACTTTTTCAACAAAAAGTTTGGAATGAATGAAATTACAACTTGTTCATTCCTAAAACATTACAATTGTTCAATCCCTAAAAAGTTTGGACTGGCCATTTAACCGCTTGACTAATGCGGTAGTTTTGCACCATGTCACAAAACGGCGTTTTCGTGCGTCTTATTTGACACGAGACGGCGAGACACGAGACTACGTGACATGGGCTTGCCTTGAAGTCCCGTAGTCCCGAAGTCAAAAGATATTGCAGTTTAATTTTGAACACTTACTTAAAACAAATCACCATGAATAAAAAACTGTATTTCCTTTTGCTGCTGACGTTCGCCATTCCGCGCTTGGCGCTTGCGCAGAATCCCATCAACATTGATGAGTACAAGGTCATCGACCAAAGCCGCTTCATCATCACCTACGAAGCGATGATGACCGACGACTCACTGAAACCTACCGAACACAACTACGACCGCCTCGTCCTGATGGTGGGCGACTCCATTTCAAGATGCTACAGCAACACTATGCACCGTTATGATTCCGCCTTTACGGTAAGCGAGCGAAAGGGCCATGACGGTTATAAAAACATGAGCCATTTCGTTGCGGATTCTGGTGGCGTTTGGGTGCCCGATGTGTACAAGTATTACGGCTCAGAACGAATGACAGTCATGCACCGGATGGGAACGGTGGCTCGGGTGCCGATTTACCTGTACGATGAGCCTTTGGACTTGATGGACTGGAAGATGTCGTTTGGAACAAAGGAAATCCTTGGCTATCCGTGCTTCAAGGCCGAGTGCGACTTTCGTGGACGGCATTGGACGGCTTGGTTCACGATGCAGATTCCCGTGAAAGACGGCCCGTGGAAATTCTGCGGCTTGCCTGGACTGATTCTCGAAATGGAAGAATCGCGCGGGCATTATGCCTTCCGTTGCATCGGTATTGAAAATCAGCAAAAACCGATAATTTGGTATGATGGGCCTCGTTTTGAAGATTATCAGCGTTGCACCCGTGCTGATGTCATGAAGCAAGAGGAGGATTTTCATGCCGATTTTATGGGCTATATTCGGATGGCGAATCCTGGTATCAAGATACATATCGCCAAAACGGACGCTTCTGGCAAATATGTTGGTTCGGAGGAAGCTCCCGAAGGCTACAAGAAAGTGTTGCCTTATAACCCTGTGGAATTGGAATAACCTACAAATTGTTTTAAAAAATGAAAAAGAGACTTCTGCTTATCATCTTGTTTATCGCCGTGCTTCTTGGCACGGGAAAGGCACAGTTTTTCTATCAGATAGGTCCTGACGATTATCAGGCTATCGATGAAAGCCAGTATGTTGTCACATACGAAACAACTTACGTTGAAAACCCAAAGGAGCCAACGAAGAATTCCAAGGATCGCATTGTACTTGAGATAGGCAAGAACCTGTCGAGGTGCTACAATATGAAAATGTACGTGAATGATTCCACTACCGCCGCTTGGGTGGCTCGTGGCCGTGATGGTGGTCCTACGCTCGAGAGCGGCCCGTTCAATGCCGATGTATACAAAAACGCAAAGAAAGGAGAGGTTACCGTTGTGCAACGTACTCCGATACGCGGACCGATACTCAAATACAGTGACTTTATGATTAAAGCTACTGATTGGGTGATGAAGGACGGAAGCAAGCAAATACTCGGTTATGTTTGCAAAAAGGCATCGTGTACTTATAGAGGACGTACTTGGACGGCTTGGTATGCCTTGGATATTCCAATTCCAGATGGCCCTTGGAAATTGTGTGGCCTTCCAGGACTCATATTGCAAGCTGATGACGACAAGGGGCATTTTTCATTTGCTTGCATTGGCATAGAAAAAGGGAAGCAACCGATAAAGATGTTGGACAAAATCTATTATCAAGAATCAAGCCGCAGTGATGCGGTTCGAATCATCCGTTTATATTATGCTGACCTTTTCGGATATTTGGCGATGCTTTCCCCAGGCACAACCATCCAAGCTATGACTTCCAAAGGGAAGAAAGCCAATATAGATGATACGGATAAATACACCACCCCTTACAACCCTATTGAATTGGAGTAAACCATGAGTACATACTTAACTGCAAATCAAATAATAACAGCATTAGCCAACACACCTCAAATCGGTATTATTATCAACAATAAAGACTATGCACCATGAGAAAATATCTTTTCATCTTATTTGCTTTTGCTGCTTCCAGTTTAAAAGTCATCGCGCAAACGACTATTTCCGGCGAGGTACACAACGAGAAAAAGCAACCCGTCTACAATGCCTCGGTGATGCTCTTGCGTGTGGCGGACAGCCTGCCTATGGCCTATACTTTTCCGGACGAAAAAGGTCATTATCAGTTGGTTACGCAAAGCGAGGAAGCAAAACTGCTGCTGGCCGTCTATGGCTTCAACCTGAAGCGACAGTTCAAGGAGGTGGAAAACAAGACACAGACGGTCGATTTCACCGTGGTGGAAGAAGCGCTGCAATTGAAAGAAGTGATCGTGAAGTCGGAGAAGATTTGGGGCGGCAACGACACGGTAAACTATGTGGTGGCTGCCTTCCGCGACACTACCGACATTGTCATCGCCGACGTGCTGAAGAAGATGCCAGGCATCGAGGTGAAGGACGACGGCAAGGTGGAATATAAAGGCAAGCCCATCTCCAAGTTTTACATCGAGAATATGGATATGCTGCAAGGGCGCTACAACCTTGCCACCACCAGCATCGCCGCCTCCGACGTGGCTTCGGTGCAGGTGATGGAGAACCATCAAGAGGTAAGGGCACTGCAAAACATCCAGTTTTCGGACAATGTGGCCCTTAACATCAAGTTGAAGGAAAACGCCAAAGGCACTTTTGCCTTGATGGCCGACCTTGGCGCGGGCTGGGCGGACAGCCTACAATACGAAGGCGGCCTCACGGGAATGTATTTCGCAAAACGCAACCAGTTTCTAGGCACCTTAAAGGCCAACAATTCAGGCATTAATCTCGTTGATAACGAGAATGTAACGGTCACGTCGTTGGCCTCGATGGTTAAACCAAGTGCCCCAGGCATTTCAGGTGTGCGGCATACACTGAACCGTTCGCAAGGGGTCACCTACAACAGCCTGCACAAGCTGAAAAACGAGGCTGAGCTGTCGTACAGCCTGCTCTTTGGCGGCGACCGCAACCGCAAGTTGAGCGAGTCGCGCACACTCTATCTCCTTCCTGATGATACGCTCAGTCTTGTTGAGCGGATGCAATCGTTGGAAACGGCCAAAATGCTTGAAGGCAGTATCAATTACAACCTCAACAAGGACTTGGACTATCTGAAAATCAGCCTCATTGTTTCGGGACACCGCAACTGGGGCGAGGGCTTGGTGGACAATGGTGAGCTGATACGGCAGGAGGAAAACTACCAATCGCTGTGCGCCAAGGCCAACATCCACTGGATTCGCAAGAGCCGTCGCGACCCTGAAAGCGGCGTGGAATTCAACTCCAACACGAGTTATGGCACCTTGCCCTACGGATTGCAAGTCGCGCCGGGATGTTTCCCAGAAGTCCTCAATGGCGGAGAAGACTATGCGCTTACATTGCAAAACACAGGTTTTCAGTCCTTTAAGAGCGAGAATTTCCTGCGCTTCCTCACAAGCGTGGTTTGTAAACGGCTGCGCATTATGCCTTATTTCAATTTCAGCATGGAGGAGCAAAGGCTTAATTCGAGCCTCACAGGGCAAAATGAAGATGGTTTAACTATTCAGTTTGCAGAAAACCAATTCAGCAATGACATCCGTTGGCACAAGTACCAACCTGCTGCCGGTGCCTATATTACCTATGACCGTCGCCGCGTGAACGTGACGCTTATGATGCCTGTGCAGTTGCGTTACCTGCAATTGGATGACCGCATCGGAACCGCATCCGACAAGCAATTCAAGGTTTTGTCACAACCTTCGCTTTCGTTCCGTTATGACTTCAGCCACAATTGGAAAGTGAGCACCAAAATCGCCACCTACAACAACACCCCGAGTTTGCGAACGTTGTATTCGGCTTACATCTTGCAGAACTACAGAACCTTGTCGCACTATGACTGCCCTTTGGCCGACACCTATGGTGCCAACGGTTCCCTAACACTGTCGTTCAAAAACATCATGAAATATGTTTTCGGTGACTTCTCGGTGAACTACAACCGCTACCGCAACGAGGTGATGTATTCGCAAAATTTTGAAGGCAACACCATGGTTATCAATGCAGTGGAGCAGCCAAGTTGGGGTGATTACCTGTCCGTTTCGCTGTATGCGGGCAAGGGTTTCAGTTGGAAGCGGCTGAACATCAACGCGAAATGCTCCTACGGACTGGGGCGTTCGCCGCATTTGGTACAAAACCAAGTGGCCACCTATTATAACCAAGGCTGGAACGCCAACTTGACCGCCAGCATTGCTTTTACGGACTATATCTTTTTCAATAACAAAGGTAGTTTTAGCCGAATGACTTCCTCATTAGATGGTTTCAACGCTGGCAGTCAACCGATTGTGAGCCTCATCGACAATGCCAATTTGAGCGTGCTGTTGCCTTTCGGCTTGTCCCTCACGCCCTCAGTGGAATTCTATCACACCCGTTCCGAAGGGCGAACCGACAATTTCGTGCTCTTGGATTGCAGTCTGGGCTACACCTTCCGCAAGGTGAAGTTTAGCCTTGATGTGAATAACATCCTCAACACTGATAGTTTCATTTATTCCTATTATTCAGGGATTTATGGATATTATTCGGCGTATTCGATTCGTCCGAGGAGTGTGATGCTAGGGGTGCGGTTTAAGATAATGTAATGGACTGTATAGATGGTTTATAATAATACTGAAATAGAAAAATGACAATAATGATGATACTAAACTAATAGGAGAATCATGAAATGAAAAGAAAAACATTGTTTTTGTTTTCGTAGCAATAGCGGTGTCCTTAGCCGCCCTAATATTTGCGGGATGCCAAGAAGAAAAAAAAAGGATACTCCATGCAAAATGAGTCGGAAATACACATTCCGGCTCCTATCGACACATCGGCAATGGACGAGGAGTTTTACAGGAGGATGCGAGAGTTTGAGGCTTTACATCCGGATGCGCCACTGGATAGATAAGCTCTCAACCTCACCTATTTTACTGTCCCCACAGAATGGAAATATTGAACAGACCGAAGTCAAAAACGAGGATTCCATGAAAAACAATCTATGAGCGGATACAATAATGGGATGCCCTGCATTGCAGAATGAGACAAAGAGAAAGAGATATATGGAAAAGGTACTTAGCAATAATTTAAACGAATTGATATGAATAGTATTGTTTGATTCTCTTCAAGCCATGAGAGCCGTGTTTGGAGAGAAATATCATGCGGCAGTGAGAGCTGAAATGCTCTTAAATTCAAACAACTGCAACTTCACCTTTATCCCATCTAATGAAAAGAGATTATAGTGATGTTGTAGTAACAAATTAATTTTCAAATAAATAAACACTTATTTACTAACACATTAAAACAATATCATCATGACAACAAAAAGATTTACCCTGTTCGCCATAGTTATGGCAGCGTGCGTCCTATTTGTGGGATGCCAGAAAGAAAAGGGAAACGACTCTGTTGAACAACAAAGCTATACAAAGCCAATGCTAAAGTTTGAATCATTCAAAGAAGTTTTGGACTATTTGTCAAATACTGATACAAAAACTTCTAATACAGATTTCGTCTCCTATGGAAGCATGGCCGATAAAGAGTATTATAGCTTAGACATTGAAAATCGTTTCCCAACACTCGAATCTATTCAACAATTTGTATCAGATAACAGAGAAAAATACCAACTTATTCTTTTACCTGAAGGCGATTATATGTTTGAATCACGTTATTATGATCATCCTTACAGAAATGTTGCAAACACAGACGGAATCTTTCAAGTTGGCAATAATGTCTATAAAATCATCGAAGGTGGTCTAGCATATTCATCTGTTTCAAATACTATAGGGCATTTCTAAATAAAACTCTTTGATAATCAAATAAATATTTGTATATTTGCCGAAAATTTGAAGAGAAAATGGACACATACAAAAG
>JAKSMD010000009.1 GCA_024400815.1 Bacteroidales bacterium
GCTACATGCGGAAGACCTCCCTGAAAGAAGGCTTCGAAAAAGGTCTCGCCGAAGGTGAAGCCAAAGGACTCGCCGAAGGCAAGGCCGAAGGCAAAGCGGAAGGATTCGCCGAAGGTGAAGCTAAAGGACTCGCCGAAGGTGAAGCTAAAGGACTCGCCGAAGGTGAAGCTAAAGGCAAAGCCGAGGCCCGACTTGCTATGGCAAAATCATTGCTGGAACAAGGCGTTGACATTGAAGTCATCACCAAGGCCACCGGCCTGACAGCCGAGGAAATCAGCCGTTGACCTTTTTACCTTCGGCTGCCATTGGCCTTTCGGGAGTTACCACTTGAAACCTGAAACTTGAAACTTTGACCATTGACTTTGACTTTTTTGCCCCCCCTACATTTCTACTTCTCTACTTTTGGAACCATTGACTTTTTGGAGTCCCCTACTTGTCACGTCTCCTCTCCACAGCGCAAAATGTCTCCATCTAGTCCACTTCGAGCAGTAGCCCTTTGAGGTAATCGCCTTCGGGATGATAAATGTTCACTGGATGGTCGAGGGCATGCTGCAACTGATGGATGATGCGCACATTCTTGTGCTCTAAGGCAGCAGCAGAGAAAGCAATCGTTTTGAAATCGTCAATGCTGATAGCTTGAGAGCAGGAGAAAGTAAACAGGAGTCCGCCCGACGTCAATTTCTGCATCGCTTTGCGATTGATATTGCGATATCCTTTAATACCTTGTTCCTTGACACGATGGTGTTTAGCGAAGGCCGGCGGATCAAGTACGATAAAGTCATAGGCACCATCGGGCATATCATCCAAGAACTTGAACACATCCTCACAATAGGAGGAATGGCGGCGAACAGCTTCTTCACCCAGCAGGGCGATATTGGCGTCCGTAAGTTCAATGGCTTTACGGGAGATATCGACAGAATCCACATGTTGAGCACCTCCGCGCAATGCGTAAGCAGAAAAGCCGCCCGAGTAGCAGAACATATTGAGCACGCGATGGCCTTTGGCCAACTCGCCAACCATTTTGCGACTGTCGCGCTGATCCAAAAAGAAACCCGTTTTCTGCCCGCCCGGGATGTCAATATGGAAGCCCACCCCATTTTCGCGTCCCACGATTTCAGCAATTTCGCCATAAAGCAGTTCATCTTCAAATTTGCATTCATCCGAATCTGCCAAGGTGAGTGCGCTTTTATTATAAATAGATTTTATATTCGGGAAGAGGTCGCGCAGGATTTGCACGAACATCTCTTTCAGCAAGTACATCCCATAGGAATGGAATTGAAGCACGGCATTGCCATCATAGACATCAATAATGAGTCCTGGCAGCCCGTCGCCCTCTCCATTGATCAGTCGAAACATGGTGGTATCGGGATTATTCACCAAGCCAAGCGTTTCGCGCAACTGCAGGGCTGCGGCCACCTTGTTTTTCCAAAATGCGAAGTCAGGCAACTTTTGCTCAAAGCTGAACACGCGCACGGCGATACTGCTGTCGTGAAAATGCCCCATCGCCAAGAAATGGCCATCATGGTCGCAAACCTCAACTACATCGCCATTTTGAATATCGCGGTCCACCTTGGCCACCGCGCCAGAAAAGACCCAGGGATGGAAACGCAACAGCGATTTTTCTTTCCCTCTGTGGAGAATAACTTTTTTCATTGCCATACATTTTAGAAAAGAGCGGCAAAAATAGCAAAAAAGTAAGCATGCCCATAATTTTAGTACTTTTGCCGCCTATTTTTTACAGCAAGTGAAATCGACAGAATCCATACAGAAGCAGTTGCAACTTCTCCGATTAGAGCGAGATTACGACCGGAAGTCCTTTGAGGAGAATTTTAAGGCCGCCATCAAGCACAGTTACAACAATAGCAATTGCTGGTTTCCCATCCAGGTGGGCAATGGTTTCTACAACGCCCTCAACCAATTCGTGATAGAGGTTGAATATGCTGGTCCTTACGCATTAAGTCAGGACAGCGAATTTGAACCGGGCAAGTCGGTTTCTTTTTTTTACCAAGAGTCCGATAAGAACGGCAGCGTCAAAGTATTGCCCGACACCTGCTTTATCCAACGGGTGCAAAATCGGACCATGCAACTATCCGTATCAGACCCATCTTTTCCAATACTACTCAACCGGTTGGCCGAAAAGAACACGCTCGGCATGCAATTAGGTATTGACGAGACGACCTACCAGGTGATGGAAAGTTCACTGCTGAAAGTCATGGATTGGGACAGCGAGAAATGGATGCATCTTCGAGAGGCGCTCATTGGCGATCTGCCGCCGACCGTCCGCGAGCTGCCGAAGTTATCGTTTCCGCTCTTAAATCGCAGTCAGCACGACGCGGTGCAGCAGATTGTGGAGGCGCGCGAAGTCGCCATCGTACATGGTCCACCGGGCACGGGCAAGACGACCACCTTGGTGGAAGCCATCATAGAGACCACGCGTCGCGAGCCGCAGGTGCTGGTGTGCGCGCCGAGCAATGCCGCCATCGACTGGTTATGCGAATTGCTGCTCCACCGCGGCATCAACGTGCTGCGCGTAGGCAATCCCCTCCGCATCAACAAACCCTTGTTGGGCTGCACCTACGAGCATCATTACGCAGAGCATCCCGACTATCCTGAGTTGTGGAGCATTCGCAAGCTCATCCGCGACATCAACAGCACGCAATCCTACTCCAAACAAAAACACAACCAATTACAACGACTGCACCACCGTGCCGACGAATTGGAGATGAAAATCCACGAGGAGATTCTGCAAAATGCGGAAGTCATCGCCTGCACGCTCATTGGTAGTGCCAATCGGGTGCTCGACTACCGGCATTTCGGCACCGTCTTCATCGACGAAGCCACACAGGCCTTGGAGGCAGCCTGTTGGACCGCCATCTTGAAAGCCGATCGGGTTATCTTCGCAGGCGACCATCAGCAGTTGCCGCCCACCATCAAGTGCCCCGCTGCCGCCCGCAATGGGCTGGAGACCACCCTCATGCAGAAAATCGTTCACCAGCAACCGCAAGTGGTAACCCTTTTAGACACCCAATACCGCATGAACCGACAAATCATGACCTTCTCGTCCAATTGGTTCTACGAAGGCAAGTTGAAAGCCGCCCCTGAGGTGGCCAATCGCACCTTGGCGCCATGGGACTGTCCCTTAGTGTGGGTTGATACCAGCAACTGCCATTTTTCAGAAAAGACCAACGCATCGCAAAGTCGCCTCAACCGCGAGGAAGCCAAGTTACTCATAGAGATCTTGAAAGACTATGTGCGTCAAATGTTCTTAGACCGTTCACTGATGGAGCAGACCACTTACGGAATCATTTCGCCCTACAAGGCGCAAATCGGCATCCTGCGGCATCTGGTCAGCAAAAGCCACACTTTAGCCCCCATCCGCAACCGCATTGCCGTCAACACGGTAGATGGATTCCAAGGGCAAGAGCGCGACATCATCCTCATCAGCATGGTGCGCGACAACGACGAAGGGGCCATCGGTTTCCTAAAAGATTTGCGACGCATGAATGTCGCCATCACGCGAGCCAAACTCAAACTCATCGTTATCGGCAATTGCGCCACCCTATCGCAAACACCTTTTTATCAAGAATTGTTGCAATATTTCTACGAGAATGGCCTGGTGAAAAGCGCCTTCCAATAGGTTCTTAAAAACATCCCCAAAACACTATTATCAACTCCTAAAACAACTTTTTTCAGTCAACACATCGTTCACTATTTTTTGTATCTTTGCGGCCCTTAATTGTAAACAACATGGCTTTTGCAAATCCATTACTTCTTATAGGCCTTGTGGCCATACTCGTTCCCATCATCATTCATCTGTTCAACTTCAGACGATACAAAACCATATATTTCTCCAATGTGAAAATGTTGGAAGACATCAAGAAAAAGACCCGCCGGGAACAGACCCTCCAACAGCTCGTCGTCCTTGCCCTTCGGATCCTCGGCATCGCGGCTTTGGTGTTAGCCTTTGCGCAGCCGTTCATTCCAACCCAGAACATGAAGAGCAAAAACGGCAACTTGGTTACCATTTTTTTGGATAACTCCTACTCTATGGAAGCCAACAGCAAAGAGGGGTCCATTCTTTACGATGCTGTTGACGCCGCCAAAAGCATCGTCAATGCCTTCAGTTTTTCCGCCGACTTCGTGCTGACCACGCAAGATTTCACAGGCGAGGAGTCCCATGTCCTCAATAAAGATCAAATGTTAGAACTGCTGGACAAAATCCAAGTATCTCCCAACAGTCACTCTTTCCAAGACATTTTGACTTTTGAAAAAAACAGTTGCGTGGATTCCCACAAAGGCAATATTATTCATTACTACATTTCCGATTTCCAAAAAAACAATTTTGATATTGCGAAACTGAAAACAGACAGCGCCACCGCCACCTTCCTGATTCCGATGCCCACCAACGAAAGCAACAACATCGGCATCGACAGCTGCTGGTTTTTATCCCCTGTTTTCAAAGTGGGCAATCAAGTCACCCTCTTTGTACGCATTCATAATTATGGTAAAGAGGAAGTCAACAAGATACCCGTAAAACTTTATGTGAACGACAAGCAGAAAGCCGTTGCCGCCATCGATTTGCAAGCGGGGGCGTTCACCGACTGCCGTATGGTCTATAACATTGAGACCGTCGGCACGCAATGTGCGCGCATCGTTTTAGAAGATGCCCCTATCACCTTCGACGATCAACTGTTCTTCACCTACGAAGTATCTGACAACACCAACATTATGGCTATTCAAGACAAGGAAACCAACCGTTTCTTGTATGCATTGTATGGTAAAGATTCCGTTTTCAACTACCAATCCACAACTTACAACCAAGTCAACTACACCGAGTTGAAGCAATGCGAGGTGGCCATTTTGAGCGAAGTGCCGCAAATTTCCACTGGCATGGCAGACGAGTTGAGCAAATTCGTCAATGGCGGCGGCACCCTATTGGTTTTACCCGCAAAAGAAAATGACAAGAGCATCAATCAATTCTTGAGCAGTCTGGGCGTCGGCAGTTATGGTTCCTTGGTAAAAAAAGAATTGAAGTGCAGCAACATCAATCAAGAGAGCATGTACTTCAAAGGCGCATTGGAAAGCCAATCTGAAAAATTGGACATGCCCACCACCCTACAGCACTACACCATTGGCGGCAGCCGTTCTGGCAGCGAAATCATCATGTCTTTAGAAAATGGCGACCCAATGTTAGCAGCATACAACATCGGCAAGGGCAAGGTCGTCCTTTCCGCTGTAGCCATGAATGACGATTTCGGCAATGCCCACCGCCACGCCTTGTTCTTCGTGCCTTTGCACAACATCGGCATCATGAGTTCCATCCAAAGCAAACTCTACAATGTCATTGGCGTTGACCCCATGCAGACCATCTCCTTGAAGAGCAACACCGGCGATGGCAGCATCTCCCTGAAAGCAAGAAATTCAAAAGAAGAATTTATTCCAGAACAACGCAGTCTCGGCAACGAAACCGCATTATACTTCCACGACCAAGTTCACGACAGCGGATTGTATGACATCGTCAAAGACGGCGCTGTAGTGGGCACCTTGGCATTCAATCAGAACCGCCGCGAATCCAATCTTGAAAGCTATGACGACAATGAACTCGAAAAGATGGCCAAGTCCTCTGGCGAAAACATCGAGGTGGTCACCCCCGACACAAAGAACATTGCCAAAGCCATTACCGACAAGTTGAACGGCAAAGCCCTTTGGATGTACTTCATTATATTCTCCCTGCTCTGCTTCTTAACAGAAATCATCCTACTCCGATTCTGGGGAAAACCAAAAATCAACAAAAACGAAGAATCAGCGGCCTAATTTGGGCATGCTCCCATCGCCAAACCGCCAACAAAACAGATCACTCTAACATTTTAAACCCAATAAAAAATGAACACTGAACTTTTAAAACTCTACCCGCACGATTTGTGGGAAAATTTCGGAAATCTTTGCGACGCTCCGCATCCTTCCAAACACGAAGAAGCAGCCTTGGCTTGGGCCAAAGGTTGGGCTAAAGAACACAACATCCAAGTTGAACAAGACAAAACCGGCAACTTGCTGTTCACCATCCCTGCCACTAAAGGCATGGAAGACAGAACGCCAGTTATCTTGCAAGGCCATATCGACATGGTTCCTCAAGCTGATAGCGACAAGAAGCACGACTTCCTCAAAGATCCTATCGAACCGATTATCGATAACGGCTGGGTACGCGCCAACAAGACCACATTAGGCGCTGACAACGGTGTAGGCGTATGCGCTGCTATGGCTTGCGCTACCACCAAAGGCGTAAAACACGGTCCACTGGAAATCCTCGTCACCGTTGACGAAGAGACTGGTATGACTGGCGCTGAAGGTTTGAAGAAGGGATTTGTAAAGGGCAAAATTCTCATCAACCTCGACTCTGAAACCGAAGGCGAACTCTATGTAGGTTGCGCCGGCGGTTTGGATGCCAACTTCGAACGCAAATATACGACGGTCGCCACCCCTGAAGACATGAAGGGCTTCAAATTCATCGTTACTGGCCTTCACGGTGGCCACTCCGGCATGGACATCAACTTGGGACGCGCCAACGCCAACAAGATTGCCGTCCGCTTCCTGACCAAGGCCATCAACGACTTCGATGCCTGCATCGCCTCCATCGATGGTGGTGGTTTGCGCAACGCCATTCCACGCGAAGCTACGGCCATCCTCGCCGTTCCAGCAAAGAAAGCCACCGCTTTCAAGAACTTCGCCAAGAAATTCGAAACGATGGTCAAAGCCGAATTCTCCGCTACAGAAGAAAATCTTGCCGTCAGCGTGAAGGCGGTTGATACCCCTGCAAAAGTTATCCGCGAAAAAGCCGTCAGACAATTCCTCGGTATGATTTTCGCTATTCCTAACGGCGTGCTTCGCATGAGCGACTCTATGGAAAACCTCGTGGAAACCTCCAACAACGTAGCCAACTTCAAGGCAGAAAACGGCGTGATGAGCGCTAAATGTCTGCTCCGCAGCTCCGTTGACAGCGCTAAAGATGCTCTTGGCGACAGAATGAAAGCCATTGCAGAACTCGCAGAATGCGGTCTCGAACTCACAGGCGCTTATCCAGGCTGGAAACCTAATATGGAATCCCCGATTATGAACACCTGTAGAGAAGTCTATAAGAAGAAATTCAAAACAGAACCTAAGATTATGGCTATCCATGCCGGTTTGGAATGCGGCCTCTTCGGCGCCTGCTATCCTGACTGGGATATGGTCTCCTTCGGTCCGACCATCGAACACCCGCACTCTCCCGTTGAAAGAGTCAACATCGAGAGCGTCGGCAAATTCTTCGACTTCCTCACCGAAGTACTGAAAAACGTTCCTGTGAAATAATCGTTTCTAATAATAACGAAAAACGGCTGGCGATAGTCAGCCGTTTTTTTTGTCATAAAAATCATCTCATCTTATTTCACTCTTAGTTCTTAATATAATGTACCCCGAAGTTCGGACAGAAGGTTAAGAACTGGGAGTTACTTCTATTAACATTAAATATTTTAGAGTTTTTCCACTTGAAACTTGAAACTATTAGCCGCTGTCTCGCCCGCGAGTAATTGAGTCGCTAAAGGTACGGCTACGCCATATAGTCAGCAAAAAGGGAGACCATTGGCCTCCCCTTTTTTGCATTATGATTGGACTAGATGATTACCAAGCGAACAATGGTCTGTCGTGCATCATATCATTGACTTGTGCGCGAACCTTAGCGATAACCTCTTCTGTAGGATTGCAGAGAACGGTATCAATCAAATCCACCACGAATGGCATTTCATTTTCCTTCAAGCCGCGAGTGGTGATAGCAGGCGTACCCACACGGAGACCAGAGGTCTTGAATGCGCTACGGCTATCAAATGGAACCATATTCTTATTGATGGTGATGTCAGCAGCGACCAAAGCGTTTTCAGCTTCCTTACCCGTCATATCAGGGAATTTGGTGCGGAGGTCAACGAGCATCAAGTGGTTGTCGGTACCGTTGGAGATCACCTTGTAGCCTTTATTCATGAAAGCTTCGCACATAACCTTTGCATTCTTCATGACTTGTTGGATATATTGGTCGTAAGTGTCGGTCAAAGCTTCGCCGAGAGCGACAGCCTTAGCTGCGATAACGTGTTCCAATGGACCGCCTTGGGTGCCTGGGAATACAGCGCTGTCGAGGAGAGCAGACATCTTCTTGATTTCACCCTTCGGTGTAGTTTTGCCCCAAGGATTGTCAAAATCTTCGCCCATGAGAATCATACCGCCACGAGGTCCACGGAGGGTTTTGTGAGTCGTTGTAGTGACGATGTGGCAATATTTAACAGCATTATTCAAATAACCTTTAGCGATAAGGCCAGACGGGTGGCTGATGTCGCCCATGAGGATAGCGCCGATTTTGTCAGCGATTTCGCGCATGCGTACCCAGTCCCAATCACGGCTGTAGGCAGAGCCACCACCGATGATCAATTTCGGACGGAACTCGAGCGCTTTCTTTTCCATATCGTCATAGTCAACCATACCGGTTTCTTCTTTGACTTGATAGCCAACGACCTTGTAGTTGATACCAGAGAAGTTAACTGGGGAGCCATGAGAAAGGTGACCGCCGTGGTTGAGGTCCATGCCCATGAAAGTGTCGCCTGCGTTGAGGCAAGCCAAGAATACTGCCATGTTGGCTTGTGCGCCAGAGTGCGGTTGAACATTTGCCCAGCATGCGCCGTAAAGTTCTTTAGCACGTGCGATAGCGATGGTTTCGCTTTGGTCAACGATTTGGCAACCGCCATAATAACGTTTTCCTGGATAACCTTCAGCGTACTTATTAGTCATCACGGAACCCATAGCTTCCATAACTTGAGGGCTCACGAAGTTTTCTGAAGCAATCAATTCAATGCCATTGGTTTGGCGTTGACGTTCTTGTTCAATAAGATTGAAAATTTGTTCGTCTCTTTTCATACTTTAAATATGTAAATTATTGATTTATAAATAAAACTACATTAGTAAAAACAAGGTCGCAAAGATATAAAAAATATATCAATTGAGGATGAAATTTTAATGGGATTTTAGGGTGCTGAAATCACGAAATTTTATGTATGTTTGCCGCCTGTTTTTAACAACAAAATTTATTATCCTATTTTATTATTCTAAACCTAAAAAATTTTATGGAACAACAAGATCTTCTTCCTCAAGAGAATGCTGAAATGCAGAATCAAGAGATGAACTCCGGCGCTTCTGTAGAAGCCCAAAACATTACGTCACAAGCAACTCCCGCACCTGCAGAGGAAACTGAACCCGTGAACGGTGAGTCTGTAGCCAACGAACAGCCACAAGCACCTGTAGCAGAAGAAGCTCCAAAATCTGCCGAAGAAATGGTTGCCGAAATGGACCAACAACAAACGGTTGCTGAAGTAGAAACTGAAGAAGTTGAAGCAGAAGTAACGGAAACATTGGAACAAGTCCAAGCCGAATACGCCAACCTCGACCTCGAACAGAGCGTCACCGAATTGGAACGCCTCGTTGAAGAGCCCAATGTAAACGCCATCAAACAAAGAGTCGGCGGTCTCCGCTCCAAAATTTTGGATTTCTTCCGTGAAAGAAGACGCGAAAAACAAGCCGAACTCGCTGCTGCCAAAGCCGCTGCTGAAGCTGCTGCCGCAGAAAATCCAGACGAACCCGCAGCCGAAGTTGAAACCCCTTCTAATGAACCTGACGAAATTGAAGTGCGCTTCAACACCGCTTTCCAGAAATTCAAAACCGCTAAAGCCAAATTCATTGAAGCTCTGGAAGAACAAAAACAAAAGAATCTCGAAAAGAAAAACAATATAATCGAAGGCCTCAAAAACCTCATCGAAACGGAATCCAACCTCAAAGTCCTCAACGACAAGTTCAAAGAACTGCAAGAGCAATGGAACGCCGTCGGACCAGTTCCACAAGCAGAATCCACCAACCTCTGGCAAAATTACCATTTCTATGTTGAAAAATTCTTCGACATTCTCCGCATCAACAAAGAAATGCGTTCTTTAGATCTTAAGAAGAACCTCGAAAGCAAACTCGAACTCTGCGAAAAGGCAGAATCCCTCTTGCTTATCGACTCCATCAACCAATCTTTCAAAGAACTCCAATCCTTGCACGAACAATGGAAGGAAATCGGACCGGTTCCTGAAGACAAGAAAGAAGAAGTTTGGGAACGCTTCAAAAACGCATCCGACCAAATCAACCAAAGAAGAAAAGAGTTCTACGACAAGATGTTTGCCGAAGAACAAAACAACTATAACGCCAAAGTCGTCCTCTGCGAACAAGCCGAAGATTTAGTTTCCAAACAGACTGAAAACGTTAAGGACTACAACGAAGTTAGCGAAAAGCTCACTGACCTCCTCAACATTTGGAAGACCTTAGGACCGGCTCCTGCCAAGTTGAATGACGAAATTTGGAACCGTTTCAAATCTACTTTGGACAAATTCTTCTCCCAAAAGAAAGAATACTTCCAACAAATCAAAGATACCCAAATGCAAAATTACAACCAGAAACTCAATCTGGCCATCCAAGCTGAAGGTATCGCTGACAGAACAGACTGGAAGCAAGCCACTGCCGACATTCTCAATTTGCAATCCGAATGGAAGACAATCGGCGCCACCCCACGCAAATACTCCGACCAAATCTGGAAACGTTTCCGTGCCGCTTGCGACAAATTCTTCGAAGCAAAAGCCAATTACTTCAACAACATTCAAGATGTTGAAGCAGAAAACCTCCGTCTCAAGGAAGAACTCATCCAAAAAATCCTCACTCACGAATTCGGCGATGACAGAAATGCCAACATGGATGTGATGAAAGCTTATCAAAACGAATGGATCAACATCGGCTTCGTTCCTAAAAAAGATAAAGACCGTATCTACAACGCCTACAAAGAAGCTCGCAACAAACGCTTTGCCGAACTTAAGATCAGCGCTGACGATATGAAGCACAATCGTTATCAATCTAAGATTGACGACATCATGAATGACCCGAATGCGGACAAGCTCATCGACAAAGAAAAGAACTTCTTGAGAAACAAACTCGCTAAACTGAAAGAAGATATCGTTCTTTGGGAAAACAACCTCGGATTCTTCTCCAACTCCAAGAATGCTGAAATCATCACTGCTGAATTCAGAAAGAAAATTGACAATGCCAAAGCAGAAGTCAAAGAATTGGAATACAAAATCAGAATGATGGGCAAGAAAGTGGAGGCTCCTGCTGCTGAAGAAGCACCCGCTGAAGAAACTCCTGCTACTGAAGAAAACTAATTCTTTACTGAATGAAAATTCATAAAATTCTCATATTCGGCATATTTTGCCTTACCTTTTTATCTGCGGCTGCCCAAACGGCCGCAGATAAAATTTTAGGTACCTATTACATCTCCGACGACCAATCGGACGAGGACTGCAAAATCAAAATCTACAAAACCAGCAGTGGCACTTACGAAGGACGCATCATCTGGGTGAAGCATCCGTACTTTAAAGACGGCTCGCTCAAGCACGACATCAACAATCCGGATCCGAGCAAGCGCAACACCCCTGGCGACAAAATCCAGCTGCTGTTCCATTTCAAATACAGCGCTAAAGAAAATAAATGGGTGGATGGCGAAATCTACGATCCCGTACATGGCAAATACTACAAAAGCAAGATGTGGTTTGAGTCGGATAAGACTCTCCGCGTGCGCGGCTATATCGGCGTGCCCGCCCTCGGGCGCACCATGACTTGGAAAAAACTATAGTCCCTCCCCCATTCCCAATTACAGCACAACCAATATCACAATCATGGAAAAACTGGACACCAGAATAGACAAATGGCTATGGTCTGTGCGTTTGTTTAAGACACGCTCCATGGCCACCGATGTCTGCAATGCAGGTAAAGTCAAACTCAACGGCACAAACGTAAAACCTTCCAGAAGCGTATGCACGGAAGAAATATATGAGGTACACATTGGATCACTCAATAAAACCGTGAAAGTCATCGGCTCTCCAAAGAGCCGAGTTGGCGCGCCTTTAGTGCCACAATATATGGAAGACCTCACGCCACAAGAAGAGTACGACCGCATGAAGACCTTGCACACCTACGAATTCCGCCCACACGGACTGGGTCGCCCTACGAAGCGAGACCGCCGTCAATTGGAATATATCAAGGAACAATTCGCCACAGAAGAAGATTACGAAGACTAACACTTCTCACTTCTCACTTTGCCCGCAACAGCCGCTGGCATTAACTCAGTTCCAACATTCTTTGGATTGGAAGCAATGCTTTTTGTCTCAGTTCCTCATCCATCAGCAATTCTGGATTTTCATTCTGAAGGGCAGCATAGATGTTTTCCAAATTGTTCTTTTTCATATTGACGCAATCGTGTTCGAGTGCGGCATTGTAAAGCGTATAGAAGGTTTTATCCGGATTGCGTTTTTGCAGTTCGTACAAGATGCCGCTTTCGGTTACAACGATAAACTCTTTGCTATCGCTTTCGCTGATATGAGACAACATCGCTGCCGTCGAGCCCACAAAATCGACTTGTTCGAGCAATTCATGACGGCACTCCGGATGAGCAACGGAAGGGACGCCCGGATGGGCCTCTTTCAATGCTTTCAAAGCTTCCAATTCATAATGGTCATGGATGCTGCAAGCGCCATCCCATAACATCATATTGCGGCCTGTCATACGATTGATGTAGTCGCCTAAGTTGCGGTCTGGAGCAAAGATGATCTTCTCGTCAGCGGGAAAATGTTCCACCAGTTTCAGGGCGTTGCCGGAAGTGACAATTAAGTCAGAAAGCGCTTTCACAGCAGCAGAGCAGTTGACATAAGAAAGCACCTTATAGTCTGGGTGTTCGGCTTTAAAGGCGGCCAATTTGGACGCTTGGCAGCAGTCTGCCAGCACACAACCAGCAGACATATCGGGCACCAATACTTTTTTCGTCGGATTCAGAATCTTAGCGGTTTCAGCCATAAAATGCACGCCAGCAAACAGGATGATATCCGCATCCGTCTGGGCGGCTTTACGTGCCAGCGCCAAGCTGTCACCAACAAAGTCTGCGATTTCCTGAACTTCAGGCAAGGTATAGTAATGCGCCAAAATGATGGCGTTCTTTTCTTTCTTTAATCGGTTAATCTCCGCTTTGAGGGTCTCTTTATCCATTTCTTTTCGTTATAAGTTATGAATCCTGAGTTATATGTTCCGGGTTAATATTCAATTATTTTATAAAAAACCGCCAAAAGTCCAGTCCTAAGGCGTAAGCCATGAGCAGAATCAGGAAGGCGAATCCGATGGTATTGGCAATGCCGAGGAATTTGTCGCTGGGTTTCCTGCCAGTGACCATTTCCACCAAAATAAAGAGGATATAGCCGCCATCCAAACCCGGAATCGGGATAATATTCATGAACGCTAGAATAATGCCGAGCAGAGCTGTCATATTCCAGAAACGGGCCCAATCCCACACATCCGGGAAAATGCTACCAATGGTCAGGAAGCTGCCCAACTGCGTAGCGCCCTCTTTAGTGAAGACAATTTTAAATTGCTTGATATAGTCGCCGAGCGTCTGTACGCCCATCTTCACGCCCTTCGGGATGGATTGGAAGAATCCATAGTCTTCTTGTACCGTTCCAAAATACTGATACGGTTGTTTATAGCCGACACCGATGTTGCCCAAAGAGTCCAGGGCGACTTTCGTCGTATACAAGCTGTCGCCGCGATAGAAGGAAATAGCCAATTCTTTATTTTTATTTTGGGTGAAAATGCGTTTGTAGTCGAAGAAGCCGAACACGGCGGAATCGCCCACGCCGACCAAGCTATCGCCACGTTGCAGTCCGGCTTTCTGTGCAGGAGAATCTGCCAAAACAGAATCAATCACAAACGGGATACGGTAATTGCAGAAGGTATTGTCTTTGGAGCTCGCACCGACCAATTTGCGGGGCAAGTTTTTGGAAATGTTGAGGACGACCTTTTCGCCGCCACGATCCACGGTAACCGTTTTCACATCTTCCAAAAGGAGATTATTCATAAAGTCGTTAATGGTCTGCGGTTTAACGGTATCTACCAAGAGGATTTTGTCTCCATTTTGGAAACCGGCGTCTTGCATCTCTTTAGAAAATTCCATACCATAGCGAACATTTTCCATCGGGATATACTCGCGTCCCCAAGTAAAACAAATGGCGATATAGATGATGATAGCAGAAATGAAGTTCACCAGGACGCCGCCAATAATGATAAAGAAACGCTGCCAAGCTGGTTTGGCACGGAACTCCCAAGGATGGATCTCTTCATCCAAATCAGTGGCCTTGGTGGTTTCATCCACCATACCGTTGATGGCACAGTAGCCGCCCAACGGCAACCAACCCAAGCCCCACTCTGTATGTTCTGGATGTTCCGCCCACTCTTTCGGCGCTTTTCCTGAGAAAAAACTGAAATGGAGTTTGCCATCGAACTTCTTCATACGCAGAATGGCAAATCCGGGGTTGAAAAACATGTAAAATTGGTCCACCCGAGTTTTAAAGATCTTAGCAAAAGTAAAATGACCCAATTCGTGTGTCAATATCAGGAAGGACAAACTGGCGATAAGTCCCAATACTTTAGTAGCAATGCCCATAGTTATCGTATTTTTGAAAAACAGGCGCAAAAGTACAAAAAAAACGCAAAGCATTAAGAGTGACAAAAAGGATTTTATGTACTTTTGCAGCGTTGATTTTTTGAATAATGGAAAACGAAACGAAAACGGATCAGCCGACCCCCAAAAGTCCTAAAAAGAAAATCCTCTTTTTAATGGGCATTCTCATTGGCATCCTCTTGGGCGTCATTCTCACCATGCTAATTGTCAACTGGTTAGAAAACAGACAGCCCAAGGAGATTCAAATCATCAACCCCACCCAATCCCCCAGCAGAACGGACACCGTCGTAAAATATGTGATCCACAAGCACGAATCATTCGGCCTGACCGGCGGCGGATACAGTGTGCCTGATTCCATTGCAACTGACACAAACTACCAAGTTGACGAATCAGAGAACCTCTTGTTAGACGATGAAGACCAGTTTGCTTTAGAACAAGAAGAAGAAGAAAACGCTGTGCCAACAGAGCACATGATTGCCAAGTCATTCGTCAAAGCTATTTATTGGGACAACAATCGCAATGTCGTCCCTGCTCCCGAAAACAGTCCCGAACACTTCCTACTGCAACAATGGGAAACACCGATCAAGAACAAGATTTCCTATCATTTTGCTGGCAACACCATACAGGTGAAGGGCACAAGCACGGCACAATTCAGAGTCATCCATTACAAAGGCGGTTTCTACTTAGTCAGCAGCAAACACGCCTACCCGATTCATCACAACAGCCAGTACGAGAAGCTCACCGAAGCGAAGGAATTTCCGTTGTAAGCCGTTTTTAGCTGTTAGCCATTAGCATTTTAGAGTCCGCCTCTACTTTTCTACCTTTCTACTTTGAAAATTGACTTTTGGAGTCGCTGTTTAAACTTTAAACCTTAAACTTTAAACTATTTTCCATCAAGCATGGCCCCTGAATTCCAGAGTGACAGCTTGAAACCTGAAACCTGAAACTTTAACATTGACCTTGAACTTTAACAATTGTGGGGACCCCACTTTGGAGTCCCCACAATTATCAATTATCAATTCTCAATTCTACAACAGGTCAAAGCTTCTCTTTACAAAGTCGCTGAGTTTCTCGCCTGTCAGAATATTCTGAGACAAGAGGGCCAAATCCACCATTTGTTGAACGAGTTTGGTGCGTTTTTCTTCATCTACCTCGTTCAAAACGCGGGAAGCTAATGGGTGGTTGCCATTGACGACGATGTTGTAGTGTTCAAAACCGCCATAGATGCCTTGCTTGCCAGACACGCGTTCCATATCCTTGAAACGACGCATAAACTCATTTTGTGTGATGAGAACGGGCAGATCTGTTTCGCTCAAGTTATCTACCATCACGGTGAACATCTGTTCATTAACGCTCTTGGTGAAGAATTCCTTCAAAGATTTCTGCTGGTCATCGGAGAGTTTTGCCGGGCAGACCTCATCCTTCTTTTCAATAAGTTTGTCAATGATGTCCGCATCGACGCGAGTAAAGCGTATCTTTTCATTCTTTTGTTCGAGCATATTGATGAAATGAGCATCAAAGAAGCCGTCCATCAACAGCACATCGTAACCTTTTTCTTTAGCAGATTGAATATAGAGGTGTTGTTCATCGACATTGGCCGCATACAGCATAATGACCATATCATTTTTGTCGGTTTGCAAAGCGGAAATCAGATTTCTATACTCTTCCAAAGTATAGTATTTGCCATCCGTGCTCTTCAGCAAATAGAAATCTTTGATTTTCTCATAGAATTTCTCATCGGTAAGCGAGCCATATTGCAGGAACACCTTCAATTCGTCCCATTTCTTCTCAAAATCTTCACGATTTTCTTTATACATAGATTCCAATTTTTCAGCCACTTTCTTGCTGATATAGGAAGAGATCTTCTTCACATTGGAATCTGATTGGAGGTATGATCGGGACACATTCAAAGGAATATCAGGAGAATCGATAACGCCATGGAGCAGCGTCATAAATTCGGGGATAATGCCTTCCAGTTCGTCCGTGATATAAACTTGGTTGCAATAGAGTTGCACGCGATTTTTCTGTAGGTCAAGTTGATTTTTAACCTTCGGAAAATAGAGTACGCCTGTCAAATTGAACGGATAATCGACATTCAAATGGATTTGGAACATAGGGTCTTCCATTGCCATCGGATAGAGTTCGTGGTAGAACTTCTGATAGTCTTCGTCTTTCAAAGAGGAGGGCGATTTCTGCCAAATCGGGTCGGTATCGTTGATGATGCGCGGCACTTGTACTGCCTCTTCTTTGGGTTCTTCTTTATTTTCAGCGTTTTCATCTTCCGGTTTAGGTTCCGGTTTGCGCCATTCCGTTTTCGTACCGCAAAGAATGGGTATCGGCAAAAAGCGACAATATTTATTTAAGAGTCCTACGATCTTATCTTCATTCAAAAACTCTTCCGTATCTTCGGCGACATGGAGTATGATTTCAGTGCCACGATCTTCTTTTTCAATCTCTTCCATAGAGAAAGAAGGAGAACCGTCGCAGCTCCATTTCACTGCTTTAGAGCCTTCTTTGTAGGATTTGGTAATGATTTCCACTTGGTCAGCGACCATAAAGGAGGAATAGAAGCCCAAACCGAAATGGCCGATAATGTTGGCTGCATCGTTGCCTTTATATTTGGAGAGAAAATCTTCAGCGCCGGAAAATGCGATTTGATTGATATAGCGGTCCACTTCCTCCGCCGTCATACCGATGCCACGGTCCATAACGCGAATGGTTTTATCCTCTTTATTAACCTTAACCACGATGGTAAGGTCGCCCAATTCGCTGTTGGTTTCCCCACGAGATGCCAATGTTTTAATCTTTTGCGTAGCATCTACCGCGTTGGATATTAATTCTCTAAGAAAAATTTCATGATCTGAGTATAAGAACTTTTTGATTACCGGAAAGATATTCTCGGTTTTAACATTAATATTACCTGTTTGCATAATCTAAAAAATTAAAGGACGGAAACTCTTAACAAACTTTGTGCCAAAAAAGACAGCATCCCAAGAACAGATGGGAATCCTGATATCGGGCGATTTTTTTTTGACATTTACAAGAAAAAACACTATTTTTGCGACCTAATTTTTAAACATCAAAAACACGCAATATGAGTAAAGTAATTTCTATTGAAGAAGCAGTTTCCCACATTAAAGACGGGATGACCATCATGTATGGTGGCTTTTTAGGCGTCGGTTCCGCTGTTAAGGTTATCGAAGCTATCGCCAACAAAGGTGTTAAAGACCTCACTCTCATCGGCAACGACACCGCATATCCAAACAAAGCCATTGGCATGTTGATTTCCAACCATCAGGTGAAAAAGCTCTACGCTTCCCATATCGGCACGAATGCAGACACGATTCAACAATTCAACGATAAGGAATTGGAAATCGAATTCTGTCCTCAAGGCACCTTGGCAGAACGCATCCGTTGCGGCGGTGCCGGCTTAGGCGGCGCATTAACCCAAACTGGTTTGGGCACCATCGTTGAGGAAGGCAAACGCAAAATCGAAATCGACGGCAAAGAATACCTCTTGGAAATGCCTTTGCACGCTGACGTAGCACTTATCGGCGCAAGCATTTGCGATGAATTCGGCAACTGCATTTACAAGGGCACGACCCAAAACTTCAACCCGATGATGGCCACGGCTGCAGACCTCGTCATTGTAGAAACGAAAGAACTTGTTCCTACCGGAAGCATTCCAATGGAACAAATCCACACTCCTGGCGTTTACGTTGACTACATCGTAAAATAACCATAATGAAGTTATTTCATAAACCGGCAAGCATCGACTGTCATGCACACGCAGGCACTGTCGATGCTTGTTGTTTTTTATCCTTGAAAACAATTTTGGTGATGCTGTTCTGCATGCTCACCGCTACCCTTTTCGCCCAGCAAGGCAAAGCCATACAATTGGAGTTCCCCCCCACGCAATACACGACAAAACTCACGCAAATACCTTGCGACACCAACGGCCTTTGCGTGCTCTACCCGTCCTCGGAAAACGAACCCTTCCTCTTGAACATCGAACACTACAACATCAACCTGCAACCAGTTCACAAAACAGCCTTCCCCATTCCGACAGCCCATGAATACATCGGTGCCACCTACCATAACGGCATCGTGTATGTGCTCTATCAGCGCAAAGACAAAAAGAAAAAAGACGATAACGGCCTCGTATTATGCTATGAATGCCGCACACAGACCCTTGACACTTTTTTCGTCGCCAATCTTCCTACGGTTAACAACATCACCCGACTGACCGCCCACAACCATCATCTTTTTTTCACTTGCGACCTGAACAAAGAAAATGAGAACCTCTATTTTTTGAATATTACGAAGAAGTTCGCCAAAGCGTTGTACCTCAACTCATCAATTAGATATACCATCAACGACTACCTCATCGACAGTGTTTACCAGCGCGTCATCATCTGCGTTAACAGCGCCTCCCACACGCGCAACAATACGCTTTTGATGTGCGAAACAGATTTTGAAGGCAACGTGCAGTATGCCATTCCCTTTCCAGACACGAATGAGTATCGTTTTCAAAATGCTCGCGTTGAGCAGATGGATTCCGACAAATTCTTCATAGGGGGCACCTACCAAGATCGCAAGATTACCATCAGCAACTCCGCCACCGGCATGTACACCACCATCTACGATGGAGGAATGTTCACCCACACTAATCTTATTCCTTACTCCGGAGACACTTATCACTTCGACTTTTACGACCGTACGGAAACGATGTTCATATCGGGAAAAATATACCACGACAGCACTCGATACGCTTTTATCACAGAGGCCTTCTATCCCGAATATCGGTATTCGACCACCTATTCCTACGGCATGCCCAGTACAGACGCCATCTTCTACGGCTACCATTTCCAAAGTGCACAAGTTCGGATTTTCGACACCACAGGCACACTGACATGGGCATACGATTTTCCTTTTGACCGCAACTTAGTATCGAATTTGTCGCCGCATTTGAAGATCTCATTTTTGCCCAACAATGTGCTGTTCTACTATCAATTCGGCCAGGATCTGTACACCATGCTAACCGACAACGATATGGAAATCGTTGATCCCATACGGAAAAGTTCATTTTATCCAGATGAGCAATATTCCAACCAAACCCGCTATACTTCCGCATTTATGAAGTGGTACGGTCCATACTATTTATTATATGGGTATCGTTTTGCCAAGCGCAGCAACAACAAGGCGAAGTCGCCTACTTACTTCCTCTACAAGATGAAGTACCAGTAATTATTTTCAGAAAGATTTAGAACAAGCGGCTATTGCCTTTGCGGAGTTCTTCATCCGTGGGTTCCATAACCGTAATGGTATCCACATTGATGATGACAGGTCGACCCAGAGGACGGGACGTCTTTTTACGCGGTTGGGCAGCCGGCATAGTTTGCGGATCGGTCGTTTTTTCCACAACAGGTTCGGCGGTAGCCACAGGTTCTGCTTGTGACTTGGCCACCATTTTGGGGGCAACCGTTGTTGAGGCAGGTTCTTCTGTTACCACAACGTTTTTTTGCTGAACCGTGTCTATTACCATAGTTTCCACTTGAGGAGCGGGAATTTCGTTCTCCACGGCGGACTGATTTTTCAAAGCAGAGACGCCCCAGACCGCACCGCCCACCACTGCAACGGAAGCAATGGTGACGGCCGCAATCTGCAATCCGGAAAGTCCCACCTTAGTACCGGAATGTTTTAGAAAACGCTTCCATGCGGAAGGTTTGTAACTATATTGGGCCTGTTCGGCTTTGTTTTTTATCAATTGGTCAAAATCAGTCATAGACTACCTTTCATTATTCAATAATACAATTTCGTTTTTGAGACGGGTGCGTGCCGCATTGACATGCCATGCGGAAGTGCCTTCTGTGATGCTCAGCTGCTGCGCTATTTCCGCATGGGAATAGTTTTCAAACACAAACAGGTTGAACACCATTCGCGTCGTCGGCGGCAGTTTTTGAATCAGCCCTATCAGTTCCTCTGACGACATCTTTGCCAGCGCCGGATTCACATCATAGCCCACCTCGGTGGTTTCGACCACCTCGGACAGGTCCGTCATGACCACATTCGGGGCATATTTGCGACGGAAATCCAATGCCGCATTGACAATCACCCGTTTCATCCACGATTCGAAAGAACCTGTGTTTTCATATTTGTCCAGGTTAGAAAACACTTTCAAGAAACCCTCGTTGAGCATGTCGTCTGCCTCATCGGTATTGCTTGCATAACGCATACACACTTGATACATACGGCTGTAAAAATGCTTGAAGAGCTTGTGCTGCGCTCTCCGACTACCTTGTTGGCAATCAGAAATCAGACGAGCCAATTCCGCATTTTTTTGCTCAATCATTATCTATAACGGATTTTTGGAGGTAAACCTTGGGTGAAAAAAGAAAAAAAATGATTTTTTTAGACTATTTCAAAATTTTGAATCCCAAAGAAACGATGAACATGTTCTGCACGCGGCTGCTATTGTCGCTGGTGCTGGTACGGTCTGCTGACAAATCGTATCGGCCATCAATGGTAAAACGCCAAATGTCAAAGCCAATGCCGACTTGGCCGCCCCATTGCATACGGCCGCAAACATCATCAAAAGTGTGACTTTCCATCAACTGGTTATCAATAAGCAATGCTCCACGGGGGCCCACAAAAATATGGAAGCGGAAATTGTCCTTATTTACAATATTGTAACCCAGCAACAATGGCACATCGATAAAATGCTGACGCATGTCATAATTCTCACGAAATTCGCCGATAATATTTTGAAAATCAGCACTACGGAAAGAGTAGTTCACCTCGGGTTGGAAAAAGAAGCGATCGCCAACGCGACAAAAAACGCCCAAATCGAAACCCGCATTCATATTATGAATATCAAATTTATCCAAACTGGTAAGGTTGCCAGCGACTTTAATACCTAATCCGAATTGTGCTTTTGCTTGTTGACCGCCACAAAGCATCATAACAGTCATCATGGCCACTACCATGAAAAAAGATTTCAGTGTTTTCATTTTAATAAAATTTAATATGATGAATAAACGATAAAAAGTCTCGCGTATTGTCCATCCCTATTTGCCGCACATAATTTCTTCCATAAAAGAATGGAAATGAATGGTATAGACTTTCGGTTCGGCTTCACCGCTATAGACATCGTCATGATAAACCGTGATGGTTGCCGTAGGACAATCCAATGTGGGTTGTTCGATTTCCACCACTGCGTTAGGAGATTCCGTTTGAGCGGTCACCACGGGCAAATCCGACTTTGAAAAGTCAGCCGCCGCGTAATAGTGATAGTCGGTCTGCGTTTTGTCAAAACCTTCCAAGTCAATGCCATCCAGCTGTATAGCTGAAAGGGACTTATTATACACCAGACGGATATCATCCAAGATGAGTGCATCGCCTTTCGAGCCAGACATCACATAGCGATTGGTAGAAAAGGAGAGCAGCAGATAGGAAGGTTTGCGGCTCCAAGTAGCAAGGGTTGGGATTGGGGCCTTTTCGGCCGTTGCCTTATAGACATTATCGTAAGCTTTGAATGCCTGTTTGTACTGATGCCAACCGCCATTGCCTGCATCCTTGAAATAGAGAATGGCAGAAGCGATATCGCTTTTTTGGCCAATATCCACAAAGTCTCTAAAATCACAATCGGTGTGCAGGTGGGCTTTTGCGGTAGCATAGACGGCGCCTTTCATATTGAATTTTGCCCAAAAGTAGAGCGAATCAGGGCGACCGGTAAAGCGGAAAGCATAGCCGCCGTTGCGGTCCGTGTAGCAATAGTTTTTGGCACTGGAAGCGCCCATGGCGCCCATATAGACACGGCCGCAAGTAAGGGCGCCATTGGCCGACACGCCCAAAATCTTCGTGCAACGGATGGCCACCGCATATTTGCCGGTGTGTCCCGCCACGCGCTGCAAGGCCGCAGGATTGCCCGCGCCGCCCTTGTTGGAGACGGTCTTGGCAAAGACGCCAGCCGCCTCATCAAAAGAGTGCCACCCTTTGGGCGATGATGTTTCGGCACCTGGCCAATTCTCAAAACCGGGGTTTGGCAACTGCGTCTGCGCAGACAGAAGTCCCATCATCAGCGCCAAAGCCAAAGTCAATATTCCATCTTTGTATTTCATCGATTTAGTCAATTCAGTTTTTACCCTATTAGTCTTCCCAGCCATCGAAAATCTCGGGGCCATACACATTGTGCTCGCCCTTATGGTTAACGGCCCAAATTTGCGCAAAGAACTTGCTATGCTCAGACAAATCGTCGTAGTCCCATGCTGGAGGAATACAGTCTGGGCACCAATGTCCACCGAGCAAAATCAGTTTCGGGGTTGCCATAAAACGATGGCCTTTGTGGCATTCCCATTCCAATTTCTCTTCTGGATTGCCAGAATAGGAGGTGGAGATGAGTTTGCCGCCACGGAATTCGGCGGCATATTGGAGTTCTTCAAGCGTCAGTTCTTCCAATCGTTTGGACTCATCATAGCCATGGTCCACGTGAACCGCATGTTCTTTGCCCGGAAGATCCGAAAGGTCCGTATGTTTCCAATCTGGAATATTCTTCCAGTTTTCAATCGTGCCGTAGTAGGCCTTGATACGATTTTGGTCATTGTGCTTAATCCACCACTGAGTGCCCCATCTTTTCTTATTAGCCATCGGAATCATGGCCGCTTTAATGATAAATGGAGGAACGATTTTGGCACATTTGAAAATTTTCGGGAGCGTGTCGCCCATGCGTTTGAAATACTCATCCACTGGAATATTGGCGCGGAAGTGGAGATAGTTTTCCAAGACATCAGCGTCCAAGTAATACTGACCGTGGAAGTTGCGCAGCACGAACCACTGCGTATTGAAGATTTTCTCAGGGCGCGGACAGGAACAGGTTTTCAGAATTTTGCACTCAAACTCATAGTTGGTCATTCGGTATTCGGGACCGCTACTGATATTATAGAAACGGTTCCAGAACGACTCGGGCACATCGTCGCCGCAAATATTGGCGAGCAAGCGGCCTGAGTCTTCCACCGTTGCCCATTCGAGCACGCCTTTGATTGGCACATGGAACATGATGGGGTCAAAGTTCTTAAGAATGCCCGGATAGAGGATACCCGATTGGCGCAAACTGACCCAGTGTTTCAAGCCAGATTCGGCGAAGACACGTTCGGCCTTGATTTTGCTAATGCCATAATGGTCGTAAACGCTGGCACAAATCGGGTCGCCCGTACGTCCCCACTGCATCGGCGCATTACGGTCAGAAGTCTGGGCGACAGAACCGATATAGACGGCATGGATGTCATCCGCATTAGGTTGGGCCAAAATGGCCTTCACCACATTCTCGGCAGCCGTGACATTGACATGCAGCGTTTTCTTTGGAAAATAGTCGGCAGAAGGCGAAACCATGCCGCCCACATGCAAGACATAATCCGCGCCCGTGACGCCCGCCAGCACATCCTCGTACTTAGTCAAATCGCCCCACACCACTTTGATTTTGTCCATCAGCGGAGCAAGCTTTGCGATATTCTTTTTGCTGTGGCGTGCCAAAACCACCACATTGTATTGATCTTTTTTCAGCAATTCATGGAGACCAGCCCAGCCCATAACACCAGTGGCACCAGTCAAAAATACAGTCTTTTTCATACCTTAATGCTTCTATTTGCGCAAGCGCAAATTCTATTCTTTTTTGTTATAATAATGATATTAATAGCCGAAAATTTCTTCTAAAGTGAGTCTTTTGACAGGGCCAAATTTTTCTTCAATCGTGTCAAAATCGACTTCCCCGTCCGTAGCCAAAATCATATAGGTTTTGGACTTGTTTTTAATAAACTTTTCATTGAAATAGCGAATGTCCTGCAGCGTCATCGCATCAATACTATCATAGAAATCTTTTCTGTAATCATGGTCAATGCCCATCTTTCTATTTCTCAAATAGGTATTGAGCAAATCCATCTTCGTAATTCTATTGGCCGCAATAGCTGATTTGGCCCCATCTTTCGCCAACACGAAAGCGGCCTCCGACAGCGGCATGGCGTTAAACAAAGAGTCGAAAGCCACCATCGCATCTACGATTTTGTCATTCTGCGTCGCCACATAAGAATAGTTGTACATATAATCTGCAGAATCAGCAGGCATCACAAAGGACGATTGGGCGCTGTAGGCCAACGAACGTTTTTCGCGCATCTCCTGGAAGACAATCGCATTCATGCTGCCGCCAAAATACTGATTGTACATGTTCACCATCGGAATCATCTCGTTATTGCGTTTGTCTGAGCGGATAATCGATATCAGACGTGACTGCTTTGCCGGATAAGGGGCATAGTAAACCACATTTTCGTCCGTTTTCAGCCGTTCGAACTTCTTCGCTGTAGCGGGTTGTTGGAAAGTCTTTGGCAACTTGTAGTTGGAGGCAAGCACCTTTTTCAGTTTTTTAGCAGAAAGCGGACCGTAATACAAAATTTCGGGCTTATATTGCAGCAGCTGCTGGAGAGACTTAATGAGTTGTTCTGGGGTCAAGTCCTGCAATTGTTGGGTTGACAATTGGTAATTCACCAAAGCGGGACCATACTCGCAGTAGGTGCGTAAACAGTTCATAACCGAACTTTGAGTGCTCTTGGCGTGCTTGCGTTGCAACAGCAAATCTTCCACCATGTGGTTCAGCGCTTCATTATCGGCCTTGGCATTTTGCAGCAAATCCATCAGCAACTGCAATGCCGGCGACAGATTTTCAGATAAGCCGGACAAAGTCAGTACCGTTTCTTCATCAGAGCAGTTCACATTATAGCTACAGGCCATATTGTAAAAACGGCACTTGATATCATCCACCGTTTTTTTATTTGTATTAATATGTTTCAAATAGTTCGCCGCATACGGCAATAAAATGTCATTCATTTCGCCTGCCGGGAAGACAAATTTCAAGGTAAAGGTCTCATCTTCCTCATTATGCAAATAATCAACTGGAACCGTTTTATAATGGTCGAAGGTAATCGCTTTCTTGAAATCGGCAAATACCGGATCTATAGGATTCACTTTTCTGGCCTTGACCTCTTTAAAGAAATCGGATTCGGCATCGCGATTCACTTGAATCGCCGTGATGGCAGGTTTTGTAACCTTGGCCACCTTTCCAGGTTCGCCCTGTCGCTTATAGACAACCACATAGCTGCTGTCACCAAAATGCTTATTGGCAAAATCGACAATGTCCTGTTTGGTAATCTTCTCATAGAACTTCATGGCTTGAGAAGCATAGTACCAATCCACATGATTCTCAAAAGCCTTGGCAATCGCATTCGCGCGCGCACGATTGCTTTGCAAGCTCTTAATTTCTTGTGCCTTAATATTATTAAGTGCCGACTGAATCAAAGACTCATCAAACTCGCCTTTCTTCAGAAGTTCAATTTGCGTCAAGAGCAAATCTCTAACTTCTTCCAATGTTTGGTTCTCATTAGGCTGGCCATAGAGCATATAGGCTGAATTATCGCAAAGCACATACGGATAGGCGTAGGCTTCGCTGAGCAAGTGCTTCTGATTGAGGTTCAAGTCCAGCAAACCGCACTTGGTGTTATAGAGAATCTTGTTCAGCATTTGCAACACGTAGATATCCTCACTGTTAGCAGGAAGATCCATGCGATAGCCCACCGTCACATAAGCGGCTTCGCGACCAAAGACTTCGCGCTGAATGGGAGACTTGATAGGATCTTCATCCTTCACCACAAAGCGAGGAATCTTGCGGGGTTTCAGCTGCCCAAAGTATTTGTCAATTATGGCAATAGCTTCATCGTAATCAAAATCCCCAACCATACAAACCGCCATATTGTTAGGCACATAGTATTGATTATAGAAAGTGTGGATGTTATACAATGAGGGATTTTTCAGGTGTTCAACAGAACCAAGCGTGGTCTGCTGACCATAGGGATGATTTGGAAACAACGCATTCAGCATCATTTCATTAGAAGTACGGCCATCATTGGCCAAAGAAGTATTCTTCTCTTCATACACCGTTTCCAACTCCGTATGAAAGATACGGAACACGGGATTTTGAAAGCGGTCCAATTGGATAGCGGCCCAGTTTTCCAGCTGGTTGGAGGGGATATTTTCAATATAAACAGTGTAGTCGTTTGAGGTGCCCGCATTCGTGCCTTGAGAGCCAATGTATTTCATCATCTTGTCATACTCATTCGGGATAGCATAGCCCGATGCCAAGTAGGAAAGACTATCAATGATATGGTAAACGCTATCGCGGGCGTGCGGGTCGCGCAGATAGCGGTAATTTTCAAAATAGAGTTCAATATCTTCCAAAAGCGGCTTCTCGAGTTCCCAATTGGTCGTTCCAAAATGCGTGGTGCCCTTGAACATCAGATGTTCGAGATAGTGGGCCAGTCCCGTGGATTCGGAAGGGTCGTTTTTGCTGCCGGCGCGAACGGGTATCAGACATTGGATTCTGGGGGCATCTTTATACACGGAAAGGAACACTTGTAGGCCATTATCCAAAGTATAAATGCGCACATTCATGGCATCATGAGAATAGGAAATATAGTCATAATGTTTTTGCGCACTGATAGTTAACGGAAGCAATAGCGCTACGGAAAACAAAAGGGTCAACAGTTTTTTCATAAGCCTAAAAATTAGGCGGCAAACTTACATAATTTTTCCGAATTATGCCCTTACAGAAACGAGCGATAATGTTCCTATTTACGCACTAAAGGATTGTATTTTTTACTATTTTTGCATTCTTCAAAAACGATGTCGATGTTATCCTCTAATGCGCTGAAATACACGATAGACCATTTGTTACGCGTGGCCTTGCCAACGACGGTTCCTTTCGAATATTCGCTGGAGGTCGCCGAGGATGCGCTTTCCATCCGATTGCTTGCGGAAAAGCGCATCCGCATTGCGCTGTTTCGTGAGGAGGACACAGCGCATTTCCGTCAGGGCAACAGCCAGCCGACCTGGCTGCCGTCTGCCGACGGCAAAATCAAGGTTCCCCTCTTCCATCCCACGGCCTTTGCGGGCAAAACGGTGGAAGGCAGTGCCACACGAGATGGACTGAATATCCCTTACGACATTGTCACCCCGAGCTTTATGATGCTGTCACGCGAAGAAGAATACCATGAATTGCCTCGCGACCAGCACAACCGATTTCTATACAACTACAGTTTAGCACGGCGCTACGAATTTATCGAAATGCCCCTCGTAGATGAATATGCCCTGCTGCTCCGCACTTGGATTCTGGAATTCCTGCGCCCCGATTTGCAGCTGAAGCCCCGACACACCCAAGTGGTGCCCACCCATGACATCGACTTGCTATATCGATTCAGCTCCCCCTGGCAGGCCTTCAAGTCCATTTTCGGTCGCGACCTTTTACTCAACCACAGTCTTACGCTAGCACAGCAATCCCAGACTGAGTACCGTCGCTGCAAAGACAATCCCGAGCAAGATCCGTACATTCTGGCCATCAACGAGCTGGCACAACTTGCCCAAAAGCACCAGCAAAATGCCATCTTCTTCTTTAAGGCACAATCTCTGGGCGAAGCAGACTGCACTTACGACATCTCCGACCCTAATGTTGCCCGCTGCCTGCAAGTCGTCCGCGACCACGGGCTTCAATTTGGCATTCATGGTAGTTACGACAGCTACAACAACCCCAACCGTTTTCATCAGGAACTGCAACGGCTTTCGCAGATTGCGGGAGAGGACATCCGCCTCGGACGGCAGCACTATTTGCGATTCTGCCAGCAACGGGACCTCCATATTTACTGCAAAAACAGCATTGGTCTCACCCTGCTGGACGGCAACCAGGAGTTGATGAACCACCACAACACCTTGCAAGTATGGCAGATGAACGGCATCCAACACGACTACACCTTAGGATATGCCGAACAACCGGGCTTCCGCTGCGGCACCTGCCACCCCTACCCGCTTTACGACCTGGACAACGACAGCCCCACAGACATCATCGAGCATCCGCTCATCGTCATGGATGGCAGCCTGCTCGAATATATGAAACTCAGCACTCAAGAGAGTGTCAGCCTCATCCGCAGATTGCAGGACAGATGCGAAGCCAACGAGGGAGACTTTGTCATCTTGTGGCACAACCACCTGCTCTCCCGCAACTATCGCAAACACTTTGAAGAAATTTACCTAAAAACGCTATATTCAAACCTTTAAACGACTTTGATACAAAAAAGAATTTGCTTTGAAAAACACAATACTTCATATTCATCAAAAAAACGCTACTGACAATGTTTTCCAAGTGATGCTTTCACGCTGGCGTGCGCAAGGCATTTCCCATTTGGTCCTTACAGAATCAGATGTTGACTACAGCGACATACGGCTCACGCACGCACACAGCTGGTTCAACGATGGCAAAGTGGCTTTGCAGCTATTCGAATCCCAACAAATCCCATACGTTCTCACCATCACGGAAGGCGACATGGAGTTGGCACACGGATTTTCGGCCTGGCGCACAGGGAAGAAAATTCTAGAACATGCCCGTCAAATCATCTTCACAAACCCCATGTCCGAAAGGATTTTGGCAGACGAACTGCCCGACAAGTTGGCAGATCAAGTTTTCAGTCATGCGGTAACCATCTACCATAGCATTGAGACTCATTGGCTCAATGACTTATACCTATCGCCACCCGTTTCCAAAGTGAATGTGAAGTTGCTATATGCAGGAGAGCCCGACAAAAGTGGCAATCTCAGCAGCGTCATCAAAGCCACCGACGCCATCTTGCATCGCAATTTAGGCGTCACGCTCACCGTGGTGCAAATGTCTGACACAAACCCCGACGCATGGCATAAATTGTCCAACGACATCAAAAACAAAGAGCAGGTCAAGGTGGTTTCTTGCCACAATGATGAAGAGCTTCAGGCGCAATTGCGCGCCCACGACATCTTGGTTATGCCTTGCAAAGAGAAAGTCACCACCGACATCTACGCCAAAGCGCTATCACAGGGGCTGCCCCTACTCTATGCGCAAGGCGGCTGTTTCGACGGCATCTATCCTGAAGGGCACGCCGGCTATGCGGTGAATCCGAACCACATTGACCAATTGGTGGAAAAGATTCTCTACATCAGCGACCGCTATGCCACCATCATGCAGCACTTGGGAGATTTGCAGCCATTGAATGCTTTCAACATTGACGAAAACTACCGCAAGTATCTTCGAATTTACGGACACCAAACTTTATAAAGAAAATAGACGATGGAAAATTGGCAAGACCGAACCCGGCTGCTTTTGGGCGGCGAACAGAGTGAACGATTAGCGGACAAGCATGTGCTGCAAGTCGGATTGGGAGGTGTGGGCGCCTACACCGCAGAGATGCTCTGCCGTGCCGGCGTGGGCGAAATGACGATCGTGGATGCGGACACCGTATCCGTAACCAACCTCAATCGCCAGCTGCCCGCCTTGCACTCCACCCTCGGCAAAAGCAAAGTGGAAGTCATGGCCAACCGTCTGCTTGACATCAACCCCAATTTGAAATTGCACTGTGTGGAAGAGTTCATCCGCGACGAACGCACCAGCGAGCTGTTGGACTGTGCTGCTTACGACTGCGTTTCCGACGCTATTGACTCGCTGTCGCCGAAAGTATTCCTCATCTACCAGAGTCTGCAGCGAAATCTCAAATTGGTTTCCGTCATGGGTGCCGGCGGCAAAATGGATCCCAGCCAAATACAAATCGCAGACATATCCAAGTCCACGTATTGCCATTTAGCCAAAACCGTGCGTAAAAGATTGTACCGATTGGGGATAAAAGGTGGTTTTCAGGTTGTTTTCTCCAAGGAATCCGTTCCGGAGAATGCCATCGTCATTGAGAAAGACGAAGAAATCAATAAGTTGTCCACGGTTGGAACCATATCCTATATGCCGGCGGCGTTCGGATGTTTCGCCGCCGCCGCCGTCATAAGAATATTATTGGCTAATTAACGGGTTACTGGACGAGAAGTTGCCTTCAATTGAACTCTCTGTTGGTCATCGTACATGTAAACCAAGCCGTAACCTTCAGCAAAGTAATAATGGTAGACATCTGAGCCCAATTCAACTTCGAAATAGTGAACATTATCATATGTGATGCCATTCACATCGTAAGTTGGGAAGAAATCTTGAGCTTTGCAGTTGAAATTACCGTCAGCATCGCATTCCAAATAAAGCGGTTCGCTGTGTGGGATAGCCACTTGGATGTATGCAGTGCCATCAACAGTGCAAGAATTGGAATAAACGGTACATTTTTCACTTCTTATTTTGTAATTGATAGCTTCAGAATAAACTTTGCGTTCGTCGCAAGCATTTTGATATTCTTCATAATCGCTAACCGTAACAGTGAAATCACGTTCCGTTGTAGCACGGCCATCATGATATTCCCAATAGGAGTTGTCGCCGCCAGGTGCAAAGCATGCCTTTGCAGCAGCGTTAATCGGAGTGATGTGTTCTTCTTTACAGGAAGCAAAAAGAACCGTCATAGCAACTAATGCCAAATACAATACGTTTTTCATAATTTAATGATTTAAGTTATTAAAAAAATTTCAATTTTTGAAAGTGCAAAAATAGTAAAAAAAATTAGGTGACCATATACCTATTGACCCGCTTTATTTTCTTTTTTTTGATTTGGGCGGCCCGGCACCGCCCACACCCTCTTTCCAACGCTGTGCCGTCGCGCTTTTCACCCTAACTTGCTCCCCACCCACAATGCGCCGTCGGGCGCAAATTTGCTTCCGATTTGTCCAAATTTGCTTCCATATAAAAGTTCCTGTCCGCCCACGCGCACGCAAGTAAATGGGTTCCAATCGCTGCCGCGGTCCCTTGTGGCATAGCACATAGGACTCATTCGTGTCCAATTTTTCCCAAGGTACAAAAGAAACAAGGTTGCACTCTGGAACTCAGGTTTCAAGTGGCAACTTCCAAGAAGTCAAATTGAGAATTGACAATTATGGGGACTCCAAAGAGATTTTTTTGTATTTTTGCGGCCGCTCATTTTTTTAGGCATATTATTTATTCGATAAACATAAAAAATTAAAACATTTTACTATGGGAAGAGCTTTTGAATACCGCAAGGCAAGAATTTTCAAGCGTAACGCATATATGGCACGTACTTTCACGCGCATTGGTAAGGAAATCACGATGGCTGCTAAAGCCGGCGGTCCAGATCCAGCACAAAACTCCAAACTCCGTCTGTTAATTCAAACGGCTCGTAACGAGAATATGCCGAAGGACAATATCGATCGCGCCATCAAACGTGCTTTTGAAAAAGACCAGTCCGACTATAAAGAAATGGTCTATGAAGGTCGCGGACCTCACGGTATCGCCATTATGATCGAAGCTGCTACGGATAACAACCAACGTACCGTTGCTAATGTTCGTAGTTATTTCAACAAGTTCGGCGGTTCCCTCGGCACTTCCGGCATGCTCGACTTCCTCTTCGACCACAAATGTATCTTCACAGTGGCTCGCACCGCTGAAATCGATATGGAAGAATTCGAACTCTCTATGATGGACTTCGATGCCGAAATCGATGCCGATGAAGAAGAGATCATCGTGATGGCCGAATTCCAAGCTTTCGGACCTATCCAAAAATTCTTGGAAGACAACAAATACGAAATTAAGAGCTTCAAGATGGACCGTATTCCGAAGGAACTCAAGGCCCTCAACGACGAACAACGTGCAGAAGTCAACCTCCTCCTCGATAAAATCAACGACGACGAAGACGTCACCAACGTCTATCACAACATGGAGGAACCTGCTGAGGACGTTGAAGAATAACACCCCCGTAGAGACGGTGCGACCCACCGTCTCTATGCTTAAGGGACCTGCACCGTCCCATCATCGTAAGGAAATATTTTGATTCCGATAACCATTAAACCTATCATTATGTATTATTACAAATTTAAAGTCTATTATGACGAAGTGGAAGACTTCGTGCGCGATGTCGAAATTCTTGCCAACGACAATTTCGAGTCTTTCCACAAGTTGCTCTATGATTGCATCGGATTGAAGGGCAATGAATTTGCCGCCTTCTCCATTTGTGACCCTAAATGGAACAAGCAGAAGGAAATCACGCTGATGGATACTTCTGACGAGGAAATGGTAGAGGAACCCGAATATGAAGAGGAAGATTCCTACAGCACCAAAACCCATCTGCCTTCTTTCGTAATGAGAGATGCTGTCTTGAAGGACTTTATCAGCGACCCTCATCAGCACATCATGTACGAATATGATTTCATGAACCCCATGATTTTCTACATCGAGTTGCAGAAGGTTTTGAAAACGGATGAAGATCCGTTGTTGTTCCCGCGCTGTACCTATAAATCCCAAGAGCTACCTGTGCAACTGAAGGCCGTCAACTTGCCTGATCCGGACGACTTGGACTTGGATTTGGAAGACGATGATGACGAAGACGACTTGTACGGCGATGGTCTCAACGAGGAAGATTTCAGCGACTTGAATGAATTTTCCGACTTTTCCTAATCGGACCCTTTTGGTACTGTCGGGCCCGACGGCGGTGGGCAAGACCGACTTCGCCATTTCGATGGCGGAAGCGTTGCAGACTCCCATTATTTCAGCGGACTCCAGACAGTTTTTCAGAGAAATGAAGATTGGCACGGCATATCCCTCAGACGAGGAACTTGCTCGTGCCAAACATTTTTTTGTGGGTATGCTCTCCATCCACGATTACTATAATATATATATGTATGAGCAGGAGGTCATCAAACTGCTAAACACTTTGTTTGAGGAGCATCCTGTCGTCATCATGGAGGGAGGCAGTCCGCAATATATAGCTGCCGTTTGCAACGGGGTAGATGAACTCCCAGACCCAGACACTGTGACCCGCCAATATGTCAACAACCTCTATCTCAACAACGGCATCGACGCCTTGCGCGCACAACTGCAAATGTTGGACCCCGACTATTGTGCGAAGGTGGACCCGCACGACCACAAACGAATGATTCGCGCGGTGGAAGTCTCCCTGCAAATGCAGAAACCCTATTCCTCATTTTTACATCAGACAGAAAAAAAACGGGATTTCCATATCGCCAAGTATTATCTCAACCGTCCACGCGAGGTGCTCTTCGAACGCATCAACCGCCGCGTAGATATCATGATGGAGTGCGGCTTGCTCGAAGAGGTACGCACCCTTTATCCGTTCCGACAGCTGAATGCCTTAAACACGGTGGGCTACAAGGAACTTTTTAATTATATAGATGGAAAGTGCACCTTGGAACAGGCCGTTGAAGATATCAAAACCCACACGCGCCGCTACGCCAAGCGTCAGCTCAATTGGTTCAAAAAGGATTATCAAGAAATTCTATTGTGACCTCTCCCCCCTCCCTTCTCACCTCTCACTTTGACCATTGACCTTGACATTGACCTTGACATTGACCTTTTGGACTCGCTGTTTAAACTTTAAACCTTAAACTTTAAACTATTTGCCATCAAGTACGGCCCTTGATTTCCCGAGTGACTTTCTTGAAACTTGAAACAAAAAAATCGTATTTTTGCGCCTCTTAAAGTACTATATGGGCATTTTCAAGAAGACTCCAAAGGAATACCGCGCCACTTCGCTGTCGGAACTGACATGGCAGCGTTTCAAGAAAGAGAAAGAGGGGATGATTTCTCTGGGTTTCATTGTGTTCGTCATTCTCATTTCCATTTTGGGTTATCTGATTACGCCCGACAGCACGCCCTATTGCAATCATCAACAGTTGGAAATCGCCCTGCAATCACCCGGATTTTCGGTAGATTTGCTCCAAGAGAAGCAAGGTCACGAAGTTGCCAAAATCGGCATTTTCAAGAAGATGCTTTTCGGGCAGCCGGCATTATACCGCACCATTCCTGTTAGTCAATACATCATTGAAGGGGAACAGGTCCGGGCACAGTTATTCGGGCAAAACGATTGGGTGCAGTATTCTAAAGCAGAGTTGGCACCGAAACCTGTTATCCACAAACGCTTTCTGTTGGGCACCGACCGCTATGGAAGAGATGTGCTGAGCCAACTGATGATGGGTTCTCGCGTGAGTTTGGCCGTCGGATTTATATCCATCTTCATTGCCTTGGTCATTGGCATCACCATCGGAGCCATTGCGGGCTATTACCGCGGCAAAGTTGACGATGTGCTCATGTTCATCATCAATGTTGTTTGGTCCATCCCCACCCTATTGTTAGTCATCGCCATCAGTTTTGCATTAGGCAAAGGATTCTGGCAGATATTCATCGCAATTGGACTCACCATGTGGGTCGATATCGCACGTGTGGTGCGCGGGCAGGTCATCAGTCTGCGCGAGCAAGACTTTGTCGAGTCCGGGAAGGCCTTAGGGTACGGTAATTTGCGCATCATCTTCAAACATATCTTACCCAACATCACGGGCACCATCATTGTAATCTCGGCCTCTAACTTTTCTTCTGCCATCTTAAATGAGGCAGGCCTTAGTTTCTTGGGACTTGGAGTACAACCGCCCATGCCGTCCTGGGGCATCATGATGAAGGAAAATTATGCGTATATCGTCCTCGACAAGGCCTACTTGGCCATCGTTCCGGGCATCGCCATCATGTTGCTGGTTCTTTCTTTCATGCTCATCGGTAACGCCTTGCGCAACGCAATGGATGTAAGAAGTTAACCTATGCGTGGACTTTTTTGCAAACTATTTTCTACCTTTGCAACCGCATTCCAAAGACATCTTATGAATCGTTTTTCACGCTCTATACTCACCTGCTTATTGCTGTCGCTTACGATTTGCGGTCCACTGCCAAGCCACGCGCAGCAGTCGGAGCCCTCGTCCACCGTCAGCGCCTTGTACGAGCTTTTTCAAAACCCTCCAACGCAATACCGTCCGTGGGTACGCTGGTGGTGGAACGGCAACAAAGTCAACGCAGATGAATTAGTCCGCGAGCTGCACCTTTTGAAAGAGGCCGGCATCGGAGGCGTGGAAATCAACCCCATCGAGTTTCCCACCCACGGCGACGACAGTATGGGCATCGCTTCCCTACCCTGGCTTTCCGACGAATGGCTATCGGCATTGCGCACCACGCTCGACAGCGCCCGCGCGATGGGCATGGGCTGCGACCTGCTGGTAGGCTCGGGCTGGCCCATCGGCGGCACTTTCGTTCCCGAAAAGGAACGCGCCCAGATTCTCTGTCCGTACGCCCTCGAAATAGAAGGTCCGCAAGTCTTCACCATCTTCGACACCACGATCTTCCGCAGCGCCGACCCAAAAATCACCTCCCCGAATCCAGCGCGCCAGTTTTCGATATTTTCCTTACAACTCATCCCCACCCCCTGCACCGACCTCAGCCAAGGAGTAGATGTCTCTGCCCAACACGACGGCAACGGACGCTACGCCATCACCATTCCGGAGGGCAAGTTCATCCTGTCCGCCATCGTACAAATCCGCGACTTCATGCGCGTCATTGACGGGGCGCCCGGTGCCAACGGACCGGTGGTTGACCACTTCAACCGCGCGGCCGTTGACCGCTACCTCAACCGTATGGGCGATGCACTCACCACGGCACTGCCCGACGCCCTGCGCGTCTATCTGCGGGCAATGTTCATGGACAGTATGGAATTAGAAGGCGCCAACTGGAGCGACCACTTCCGGGAAGAATTTCAACGGCGCCGTGGTTACGACATCGTACCGTACCTCAACTACATACTCTGGCCCACGAGAGGCATGGGGGACCCGGTCTCCTACCAGCCGCTCGTGCCCGTTTGCGACAGTCTGCGCGACCAATTGCAGCGCGTGCGTTACGACTTCGAACTGACCAAAGCAGAACTTCTGCGCGAGAACTTCACGATCCCCTACACCGAATGGTGCCGCCGCCTGGGGCTGCAATCGCGGGCGCAGGCCTACGGGCGCGGCTTCTTCCCCTTGGAGAGCAGCCAACTCATCGATATGCCCGAGTGCGAATCGTGGACCACCAACTACCTGCACCACCGTCCCGGCTTTGAGATGCCGGAATACGACTATCGTCGGGGGCGGGCCTACACGATGATCAACAAATACGTCAGCTCCGCTGCCCACCTGGAAGACAGGCACATTGTAAGTTGCGAGGAAATGACCAACACCTACCACGTTTTCAACATGGACCTCAAGGAACTCAAGATTGGCGGAGACATGAGCATCTGCTCGGGCGTGACGCAAAGTATCTACCACGGGTTCAACTATATGCCGCCTAACGCGCCCTTCCCGGGATGGATTCGCTACGGAGCCTACTACAACGAGCGCAACAACTGGTGGCCCTACTTCAAGGCCTACAACGACTACAAAGCCCGCGTGTATGCCGTGCTGCAAAACTGCACCCACTATGCCGACATCGCCATCCTGAACCCCGACGGCGACATGTGGAGCCAAATCGGGATGCAGAACGAGCCTTTTCCCAACCAGCAGTTTGCCCAATGGAGACCCTTGGTTTGGGAAGCCATCATGAAAAACGGAGGCAGCAGCGACTATATTTCCGAAGAAATCATCCGCAATGCCACCATCCAAGACGGGCAACTCTGCTACAAGCAACAACGCTACGGGACGATTTTCCTGCTGGGCGTGCGCAGTCTGTCGGCAGAGAGCGTCCAGCAGTTGGAGCGGTTTGTGGAAAGCGGCGGCACGCTGTTCTGCATCGACAGTGTTCCCGACAAGGCGCTCGGGTTGCTGGGCAACGACAGCCTCGTACAGGGCTGCATAGAGCGAATGGCCGCAAATCACCCACAGCATTTCCACATGGTTGACAAACCCGACAACAACTATTTGAGCTGGTATCGAGAATTGCAACAAGAGTATCATTTGCCGCACGCACTCACCATAGCCAACCCCGATCCGTACCTGATGCAGATCCATTACAAAACGAACGACGGCGAAGACATCTTTTTCGTGTGCAACAGCGACGCGGTTGACCAGAAGGCTCCCGGCCTCTCTCTTACCGACACTATTTACGGGAAATCACTGAGTTGCTGGGACCCCCTGCACGGCACCTATCATCCGAAGCCCTCCTTCTTCATCAAATCGGCGACCTCTTACCTATATGTCACCACCCCACTCGCCATCCCTGAGACGGCAGCCATACCCGAGATTGATATGTTGTGCAAAAACATCAGCCATGATTGGAAGGTCACCCTAACCCACGCCCAACTGGGCACAATCGAACAATTACGATTGGACAGTTTAGTGGACATGGCCACATTACGTCCCAATTTTTCAGGCACGATCACCTATGTCAAGGACTTCCACGCCAAGCGTGGCAAAGACTACTCATTAGGCATATCCTACATCGAAGGCACCGCCGTCATCCTCCTAAACGGCAACGTGGTTGACACCTTGCTCTGTGGCGAACGCCTATTGTTGTTCGACGAATTCTTCACCCCAATCCCATTGCCCAAGAAATTCATGCACAAAGGGAAAAACACGATAGAAATCCGTGTCATCACTACGATGGGCAACTATGTAAGAAGTCTGACCGACAATCCCGTTGCGCAATATTGGACCAACAAAGGCAGCAAGGCCCAGCCGTTGAAGCCGATGGGCATGATGGGAAGCGTGTATCTGCACCGTTTGAAATAGCCAACAATTTATTATATTTGCGACCGCAAAAAACACCGACAAATGAAAAAAGCGACCATCACCCTCCTGTTCCTACTCTTCATCAGTTGTGCCTTTGCCGCACAGGACACCGTTTATAATGCCTCCAAGTTCGGCATCCGCAGCGACGGAATCACTATGAACACCCGTTCCATACAGAAAGCCATCGACTGGATTTCGGAGCAAGGGGGCG
>JAKSMD010000090.1 GCA_024400815.1 Bacteroidales bacterium
CAATCCATTCGATGTAGTTCTTGATGCGTCTGATGACCGGCTTGCCGTATGCGATACCTCCGGTAAGGATGATGGCATCGATTTTGCCTTTCAAAACCACGGCGTTTTCACCGATTTGCTTTGCAACTTGGTATGCGAATGCTTCTTCCAAGAGTTCTGCTTTCGGATCGCCGGCGATAGCTGCCTTTTCAACTGCCAAAGCGTCGTTGCTGCCGAAATATCCTACATAGCCGCCTTTGCCAACCAAAATCTTTTGCATCTCTTCCATGGTGTATTTGCCACTGAAGCAAGCTTTTAAGAATTGGTTCATAGGAAGTGAACCAGAGCGTTCAGGAGAGAACGGACCTTCGCCGTCCAATGCTTGGTTTACGTCTATTACGCGTCCTTGTCTGTGTGCGCCAACGCTGACACCGCCACCCATGTGGCAAACGATGAGGTTCAATTCTTCATATTTTTTGCCGTTGTCTTTTGCATACATACGGGCAATTGCCTTTTGGTTCAAAGCATGGAAAATAGATTTGCGTTCGAAATCTGGGTGACCCGTAATACGAGCCACTTCTTCCATTTCATCTACAATAACAGGGTCTGCAATGAAGGATTCTTTCAAACCAATAACTTTGGCAATGCTGTCGGCAATCAAACCACCTAAGTTGCAGGCATGTTGACCATTGTAACCCATAACCAAGTGCTCTTTCATCAACTCGTTGATTCTATAAACACCAGATTTTAACGGTTTGATAAGACCACCACGGCCCATAACTAAGTCTATGGATTTTAAATCAATGTTTTCAGCTTCCAATGTGGAAACGATGACATCACGACGGAATTCGTATTGATCAGCAATGGTTGCAAATTGTGACAGTTCTTCGGTTGAATGCTTGATGTTTTTTACAAAAACTTGTTCGTTACCTTCGAAAATAGCAATCTTTGTGGATGTGGATCCCGGATTGATGGCAAGAATTTTTTTCATATCGAATTTTTATTTGGATGTGTTAATTAATGTACTAACTCTTTCAGTTTTACTGTAGGCAATGCCCGCATTGGTCTTCACGTATGCTTTCACATAATAAATGGTATCCGCCATGGGCAATTCTTCTGTCCATGAGAATGTCAATGAATCTGTGGAGTAGTTGACAGGTACCATGGTGGTGTAAATTTCCGTTGCGGAAACGGTGTCAAAAAGACTGTAGCAGTAACCTTGTTCTATAAAATAAGAACATCCTCCATTATCTGTAATGCGGGCGGTACCGTACATGGTTCTTCCGTCTGTAATGCAAGAGGTTATTTCAACCGTTGCAGGGTCGAATTTTTGACATCCTGTGAGTACGACTACAAGCAATAATACTATTGAAGCACAATAGTTGAGTGTCTTTTTCATTCTAGAAATTTTAGGTCGCAAATATACGGAAATTTCCGTCTCAAAAAGTAATTGGGTAATAATTTATTTCTTTTTTCGTTTACACCCTGCAAGTCAGTGAAGTATGATATTCAAATATATTCATGTTACTTTTGTTGTAATCGTCTATTTGAGCGCTTTTTTATATGTTCTCTATAGATTGAACAAGGCATTTCCCAAAGTAAAGAAAATCGTTTTTTGGAGACTTTCTTTACTGTTGTCTGCCTTTTTTGTGGTTGTCCAGTACCTTCGTATAGGAAATTTCGGGAAGTCGTTTTTGATTTTCCAGTGTGTTGCGTATCTTTGGATGACGATTGTTTTTTACACGTTTTTCTTCATTTTACTAGGCGATTTTGTCGTTTTGCTTTTGCGTAGAATTCCGTCCCTTTGGAAAAAATTTCACCCATTTGAGACGAGGACGCGTAAATGCTATTATCTGTTTTCTATCTGTTTGTCGGCAGCATTGTTAGCTTATGGATTGGTCCATTTCTCACATCCTAAAATTGTGCATTTGGAAATTGAAGTTGACAAACCGGTTCCAGATTGGAACATTTTGTTGGTGAGTGATTTGCACCTTGGAACTATGACTCCGACACTTTTACAAAAACAGGTGGAAACGATGAATGCGTTGCAGCCGGATTTGGTGTTGATGGTGGGGGACCAATTTGAACTTAGTCCCAAGGATGTGGAACAAGCGGGTTATTCTGAAGTTTTAAGGTCAATACAAGCTCCGCAAGGCGTTTTTGTCGTAAATGGCAATCATGAAGTGCGACATGGCTATCTGCGCATGCAGAATTATGCCGCCGATTTCTATAAAACAATGAATATGTACTTGCTGTCAGATACCTCTATTGTCTTGGATAATCAGCTAACGCTGATTGGCCGGATGGATACGATGCGGGGAGTCAAGCGCCGGTCGTTGGAAAGCATTATGGCTAATACTCCAAAAGATATTCCCAATATTTTATTGGATCATCAACCTCTTGATCTTGCAGCGGCGCAGCATTGCGATATTGATTTGCAACTCTCTGGTCACATGCATAATGGACAACTTTTTCCAATGAATATGGTGCAATGGGCAAAGTGCTTATTTAATCGAAAATTGCACTATGGCTATCGCAAGATGGGCAATACGAACTATTATGTGACGGCCGGATTGGGCGGTTCCGGTGCGCCCATTCGCATAGGAACTACTGGAGAAATTGTACTCATTAGGTTCAAACAAAAAACGCCATAGTTTTGTACTATGGCGTTGATTATGAGTATTTGCATTTCGCTATTTGTTGCGTTCTCTGTTTCTCAAAATATCTATTGCCAAATAGATGGAATTGCGCATAGCTTGACTGGAAGCGACATTCTTGCCGGCAATATCGTATGCGGTTCCGTGGGCGGGAGATGTGCGGACGATAGGAAGACCTGCCGTGAAATTTACACCGTCTTGGCCCAAAAGTTTGAAAGGCGTGGCGCCTTGATCGTGGTACATGGCCAATACAGCATCAAATTTGGTGTATGCGCCAGAAGCGAAAAATCCGTCTGCAGGGAATGGACCAAACGCATTGATGTGATTTTGGAAGGCCAATTCGATAGCCGGTTGGATCGTTTTGCTGTCTTCATCTCCGATAAGCTCATTATCGCCGCCATGCGGATTAAGTGCCAATACGGCAATTGTGGGATTGTCAATTGCGAAATCTTGTTTGAGTGAATGGTTCAAGATTTCCAATTTCTTGTAAATCAAATCTTGGTTGATGCTTTCCGCTACTTTATTTACTGGAATATGATTGGTGACAAAACCAACCTTAAGATTTTCAGCCACTAACAGCATCATGGATTTATGCTCACTGCCACCGAAGTAATATTCAAAGAACTCGGTTTGTCCTGGAAATACAAACTTGTCGGATTGAATATTTTTTTTGTTGATAGGTGCTGTTACGATAGCATGGATATGATTGCTTTTCAAATCGCGGCCAGCCGCATATAAAGCGCGTTCGGACATCTGTCCGGCGGTTTTGGTGGAAGTTCCCAATTCTATTTTAACTTCATCTTCATATAGATTGATGAGGTTAGGGCGCTTGGCCGACGTTTGTTCTGAATTCTTAATGAATTGGAATGAAAAATCTGGAATATCCATATATTTTCTATGGTAGGAAGCGGCTTTCGCCAAACCATAGACAATAGGGGTGCAGATTTCTAATATTTTATTGTCACTGAGGGCCTTAATGATGACTTCATAACTGATGCCGTTGATGTCACCATGGGTGATTCCTATTTTGGGCAGTTTATTTTCAGACATGTTAGCGCAGATTATTTATTAGCATTGTAAGCGACTTCGTATTCTTCGTAACCTTCGATGATATCGCCGACTTTGATATCGTTGCAGCCATCGATGTTCAAACCGCAGTCTTGACCGGCGACGACTTCCTTGACATCGTCTTTGAAACGACGCAGAGAACCGAGTTTGCCGGTATAGATAACGATACCATCGCGGATAAGGCGGATGCGAGTAGAACGTTGCAATTTGCCGTCCAGTACCATACAACCAGCGATGTTGCCGACTTTGGAAATGTGGAATACTTCGCGGATTTCGATGTTGCAGACAATCTTTTCGCGAATTTCTGGTGAGTGCATACCAGCGATAGCATCCTTGATTTCGTTGATTGCGGTATAGATGATAGAGTAGGTTCGGATGTCAATTTGTTCCGCTTCGGCCGTTTTGCGTGCGCCGGCAGTCGGACGAACTTGGAAGGCCACAATCAAAGCGTTGGAAGCGGTTGCCAGCATAACGTCGGTTTCCGTAACGGCACCCACAGATTTGTGGATGACATTGACTTGGACTTGTTTGGTGGACAATTTGAGCAATTCGCCGGAGAGTGCTTCAACAGAACCATCCACATCACCTTTGACGATGATGTTGAGTTCCTTGAAGTCGCCGATAGCAATTCGGCGGCCGATTTCTTCCAAGGTGATGTGCTTTTGTGTGCGCAGACCCATTTCGCGAGCGAGACGGGCACGTTTGGTGGCGATGCCGCGAGCTTCTTGTTCGGTGTCGCAAACTTTGAATGTATCACCGGCTTGCGGTGCGCCGTTAAGGCCAAGCAACAATACTGGAGTGGCCGGACCGGCGGATTTGACCGGCTGGTTACGCTCATTGAACATGGCTTTAACCTTGCCGAAGCAACTGCCCGCCAAAATAGGGTCGCCAATGCGTAAAGTGCCATTTTGTATGAGCACTTTTGCAACATAACCACGACCTTTATCCAAGGAAGACTCAATGACAGCACCCACGCCGTTTTTGTTAGGATTCGCTTTCAAATCCAATAATTCTGCTTCAATAAGCACTTTTTCGAGCAATTCCATGACATTATCGCCATGTTTTGCATCAATTTCTTGACATTGGTATTTGCCGCCCCAATCTTCGACCAGGATGTTCATGTTGGCCAATTCTGTCTTGATTTTGTCAACATCGGCATTCGGTTTGTCGATTTTGGTGATTGCGAAAACCATCGGGACACCGGCAGCCTGTGCGTGGTTGATTGCTTCGATGGTTTGTGGCATCACCGCGTCATCAGCAGCGACAACGATGATACACAAGTCCGTGATTTTAGCACCACGGGCACGCATGGCCGTAAATGCTTCGTGCCCCGGCGTATCCAAGAAGGTGATCTTTCGACCATCTGCTAAGGAAACCTCGTATGCACCAATGTGCTGGGTAATACCGCCGGCCTCACCTGCGATGACATTGGTCTTACGAATGTAGTCCAACAAAGATGTTTTACCGTGGTCAACATGACCCATGACGGTGATGATTGGGTGTCTTGGAACTAAATCTTCTGGATTATCGTTTTCTTTTTCGGCAGCGTCTTCTTCAGCATCGGCGCCGATGAATTCTATTTGGAATCCGAATTCTTCTGCCAGCAGAGAGATGGTCTCAGCACCCAATCGTTGATTGATGGATACGAACAAACCAATGCTCATACAGGTAGAAATGATTTCCGTAACCGGTTTGTTCATCATCGTGGCTAACTCATTGGCGGTGATGAATTCGGTTACTTTGAGTATCTTTTGATTTTCGAGTTCTTGAAGTTCTTGTTCTTCAATACGCTCGTGAATCATCTGACGTTTTTCTTTTCTATGTTTTGAAGCTTTTGTTTTGCCCGTAGGTTCGAGACGCATTTTCGTCTCCTTAATACGGCGTTGAATATCTTCAGCAGAAATCTCCGTTTTTTCAGGTTCGTTTTTGCTGTTCTTTTCTTCTTTATTGTTATAGTTCGGCTTTACGCCAGTTTGTTTGATGATTCTCTTGCGTTTTTTCTTCTTTTTATCATCATTAGAATTGTTGTGGTGATCCTCTTTCTTAGGACTTTCTTTGGGCTTCTCCACAGGCAATTCAATTTTGCCCATAATTTTAGGGCCTTGGATTTTCTCTACGCGCGTTTCAATAAATTCAATCTCCTTTTCAGGTGCTGTTGTCGGTTGCTCTTTGGGAGTTTCCTTCACCGTCGGCTTTTCTGCAACTTTTTCTGTGACGGGTTCAACCTCTTTTTTCACCTTTTTTTCTTCTTTCTTTTTAGGATGATTGATGGCATCCAAGTCGATTTTAGAAATCACCTTAGGTTGTTCCAGAGGGGTGATAACGGTTTCGATTTGTTCAGGTTCTTCCTTAGCTTTAGGCTTTTCAAGAACCTCTTCCTTGGGTGCTTCTGCAGGTTCATCCTTAATTTCTGGAGTAGGAATTTCCTCTTCTTTGGGTGCTTCTGCCGGAGTCTCTTTCTTAGAAGGTTTGAGACTGTCGAGGTCTATTTTGCCAACCACCTTAGGACCAGGAGTTTCTGTTTCGGTATGCAGAGGATTGTCAATGAATTTCACATTCTTGATGATGAGAGAGGAGTCTTCAGCAACTTCTTCTGGCTCTTCGACTTTTGTGGTTTTTGGTTTGGCTTCCGATTTGGTCTTAGCGCCAAATGTGCCGATGTCGATTTTGTCGGCTTCTGCCTTTACCAGTTTTTCCCCAGCAAATTCCTGCAGGAGGACAGTGTACATCTCTTCTGTAAGTTTTGCATTGGGATTGTCTTCAATCTCGAAGTTCTTTTTCTTGAGCAAAGCAGTGATTGTGCCGATGGAGACATTGAATTCTCCTGCGGCTTTTCCTAAACGTGGTAATTTTCTTTTTTCCTCTGGCATATTTGTATATTGAAACTTGCGATTTGATTTAAATGGTGTAAAAAAGATCTTAGATTTGGATGTTATTTAGCCAATTCTTCGTTGATAGCAGCGATCATGGCATCAACAGTTTCTTCTTCCAAGTCGGTACGTCTGATGAGTTCGTTGCGACTGAGGGCAAGAACGCTCTTAGCTGTGTCGCAACCGATGTTGACGAAAGTATCGATGACCCATTGATCGAAAACATCAGCGAATTCAGACAATGGAACGTCTTCTTCCTTGTCGATATCGTCTCTGTAAACTTCAATCTCATATCCTAACAGCTTGCTGGCCAAGCGGATGTTGAAACCGCCTTTGCCGATAGCCATAGAAACCTGGTCGGGTTTCATATAGACATACGCCTTTTTGCTGTCTTCATCGATGTCGATAGAAGAGATAACGGCTGGACTGAGGGCTCTGGAAATCAAGAGTTCTTTATTCGCAGTATAATTGATGATATCAATATTTTCGTTGCGGAGTTCGCGAACGATGCTGTGGATACGGCTGCCCTTCATGCCGACGCAGGCGCCGACAGGGTCAATATGGTCGTCGTAAGTATCCACCAGCACTTTTGCTCTTTCACCAGGAGCGCGAACACAGTTCTTGATGGTGATGAGGCCTTCGTTGATTTCCGGAATCTCAGCTTCCATAAGTCTTTCCAAGAAAACAGGTGATGTACGGGAAATAGTAATACGCGGGGTAGAACCTATTATTTCCACATTGGATACAACTGCCATGATGGTGTCGCCCTTCTTGTATTTGTCGGTCGGAATCTGTTCGGATTTCGGAAGAACCAGTTCTACACGGTCTTCGTCGTGAACGAGGATTTCTTTTCTCCACACTTGGTTGACTTCACCAACGATGGTTTCACCGATTTTGTTTTCGTATTTTTTAAAGATTACGTCCTTTTCGTAATCCATGATTTTAGTGCTGAGGTTTTGACGGAGCGCTAAAATTTCGCGGCGTGCGAAGTCGGACAATCTAATATTTTCAAGCACTTCTTCACCGATTTCGAAGTCGGGTTCAATTTTGATAGCTTCAGAAAGTTCAATCTGATTGGCTTCATCTACCACTTTGCCATCTTCCACGATTTCGAGTGTGTGTTGGATTTCCAAATCGCCATGGTCAACATTGACGACGATGGAGAATTGTGCATCTGGACCGAATTTCTTGATCAAAGCAGCACGGAATACATCTTCAAGGATGCGCATGAGGGTTTCACGATCAATGCTCTTGGACTCTTTGAATTCCGCAAAGGTGTCGATAAGATTTACATGTTCTTCCATTGTAATTTGATTATATGTTATTTTTTCTTGTTTTTAAATTTATGTACAAAAAAACTCCCACCAAGCAGGTGAGAGTTTCCATTTCGTTGAGCTAGCAGGATTCGAACCTACACAGACAGTACCAAAAACTGTAGTGCTACCGTTACACCATAGCTCAATACCCTTCGTTGTTTGAGGCCGCAAAAATACAATTTTTTTAATATGGTGCAACATTAGCAAGAATTTTTTTTTATTTTTTTTTGGAACAACTATAAAAAAAAAGTGTACTTTTGCACCGTCAATCAAGGACAACGGCCCCTTAGCTCAACTGAATAGAGTATTTGACTACGGATCAAAAGGTTACAGGTTTGAAT
>JAKSMD010000091.1 GCA_024400815.1 Bacteroidales bacterium
TGGGGCATCTGGTACTGATTCTTCATCATCAGCCACAAACTGTTCTTAAAGAAATGGTTACCCAAAGTGAATCGCTACATCCGAGTGTTACTGACCTTTATCATCGTCACCATCGGCTGGGTGTTCTTCCGAATCGACGCTATTGGCGACGCCTGCTTCTACATCGGGAAAATCTTTGACTTCCACCACTCCCCACTGCCTCTTGACGCAGAATTCATCACCATGATGGTCATTGCCCTCATTTGCTCCTTCATCACGCTATTCAAGCCAGGGCAAAAGTTAGAGGCCTTCCTCTATGCTGAAACCAGGAAAGAATGGCAGCACTATGTCACCTTTGCGGTCACAACACTCCTATTCATCGCATCTGCCCTGTATCTATCCGCTTCCGGTTTTAATCCTTTTATTTACTTCAAATTTTAGCCATGAAAACACGGAAACGCATATTATACCTTATTTTCCTCGCCATGTTGTGGGCGCCGTTGCTGCAGATGTGGACCCATCTGTTTCCTCAGCAGAAACTCTACGGAGCCTATACCCAGCATACCAAGCCCGAGTTGACCGCCAAAAACTGGTTTAGCGGTGATTTCCAATATGACTACACCCGATACCTGAACGATACTTTGGGATTCCATGCAGACATGGTAAAGTTTCGCAACTACTGCTGCTACAAGTTATTCCATACTGCAAATGCCTTTTGCATCCTGATTGGCAAAGAAGATTATCTTTATGAAATGGGATATATTCAAACTAAAAACGGCGAAGAGTATGTCGGCACCCCGAAGATCAAAGAATATATCCATCAAGCGAAAGCATTGGATGAATTCTTAAGTAACAAAGGGAAAACGCTTATAATCGTGCTAGCGCCGAATAAGGCGGACTTCTACCCTGAATATATCCCCAAACGCTATCTCCGTCCTGCCACTGACAGCACCAACTACAAGCAATTCAGCAAACTATTAAAAGCTTCCGGGCTCAATGTCATCGATTTCAACGACTGGTTCCTAAAAAAGAAGGCCACTGCTTCCTATCCGCTATTTCCCAAATACGGCATTCACTGGAGCGAATACGGCATGTTGATGGCTGCGGACAGTCTCAGTTCCTACATCGAGCAAATACAGCATACCCCACTGGCGCATCTTGTGTTCGACGGCAACGAGATCAGCACTACGCCATCAGCCAGCGATTTCGACATCGGCAAGACCTTGAACCTTCCTGACAACACCCTCAACCCCTTTGTACTTTGTTATCCCAAATGGCATTGGCAACAAGACAGCAACTACAACAGGCCGAAAGCCATCGTTATCGCAGACAGTTTCTACTGGCAACTATTCAACATCGGATTCCAGCAGCATTGTCTGGACGGTCAATTCTGGTACTACTATAAGACCATCTATCCTGACTCCTACGAGCACGAATTGACGGTAGAAGACATTAACGTACGCCAAGCGATCAATGACAACGATATCGTCATGCTGATTATCACCAGCATTGGATTAAAAGATTTCGGATGGGGAATAATGGACGAATTGAGATTGGGCGACTGAGCATTATAGAAGGTTCGAGACCGGGGTTTTCAGAAGGAATCGATAAGGCAGCAAGGCATCGTCTCCAGCATAGTCCACGCCAATACGGGGGGTGACTTCCACATCTTCATCCGCAATAGCGAGCGCGCGATCCTCCACCCAAATGGTACCGGAATCTAAGGCGCAACCATTGTCGAGGACCGTCAATCCGAGCGCCTTGCTCACTTTGCCCGGACCATTGGTAAGACTTTTGGAAATATGCGACTTGCCTGTCCGACGGAGCATCAATTCCTCGCCATGGGTAGGGATAATGCCACGGATGAGCACCGCGTCTGGAACATCTTGCACATTGGTTACAAAATTGAGCATGGCATGCATACCATAGCAAAGGAACATATAGACCACCCCACCCTCATGATACATCATCTCATTGCGCTTGGTACGCCGTCCCGCATAAGCATGGGAAGCACGATCCGTAACGCCCTGATAGGCTTCTATTTCAGATATTATTCCGCCCGTCAGCTGTCCATCTTTTAAGGTAAAAATGTATTTGCCCAGCAGATCGCGTGCCAGGGATACAACATCTTGTCCGAGGAAGTAGGAATGGTCAATTTTCATCTTGCATAAAAAGTTTGCAAAAATCGAAAAAAAATTCATTATTTTTGCAATAATTAATGATCTAATTCGTCATACATATATGTTTTCAACAAATGACTGAACAGGAGAGACATCTCATCATCGGCTGCAAAAACGGCAACAGCTTATGTCAAAAGCAGTTATACCTTGATTATGGACCATTTGTCAAAGGTATCTGCCTCCGCTATACGCAAGACGAAATGGAAGCCGAAGACTTGTTTCATGATGTTTTCGTGTACATTTTGACGCACATAGACAAACTCAAAGAGTTCAACAATTTGCATGGATGGCTGCGAACGGTCACCATCAACAAAATCATCGACCATTTTCGCTACAAGAAGATCCGAAGTGTAGAGTCTCTTGACGACCTATCCACAGAGCCCAGCGAGGAGCCCGATGACGTACCGCCCATCGAATTGGAGCAGTTGATACACATCATCAACCAGATCCCCGAGCGATATCGAACCGTTTTCAACTTGTATGTTATCGACAAATACAAACAAGAGGATATAGCTCAGATGATGGGAGAAACGCAAACCAACATTCGCACCTTAATATCCAGAAGCAAAAGCATGTTGAGAACCCGTATTCAAAATTACATAAACAGAACATATTCAAAATGACACTAAATATGGAAGATTTACAATCGCAGTTTGAACAGTTTGAGGTCCCCGTCAACGAATCTGAATGGGAATCTATTGTCCATGACCCAAAGGTTGTGCGCTACAATAAGATTTGCCGTTTGCGCCGATGGGGTCTTATCGGTGGGGCTTCTCTTGTGGTTGCAGCGGCGGTCATCGCAACGGTTGTTACGTTAAATAGCCATTTTCCAAAACAGGATAATCACATTGCACCTCAAACAGAGCAGTCGGCAGCCATCCGCGAGCAGAGCACGACGGTTTCCCAGAGTAGCACCCCTATTGTCACCGTTGAGGATAAAACGAGCCGTGCCGCAACCGAGCAAAGTACGGCTACAAACGCCATTGCAGAATCCTCTGCTCCAACCGCAGCACCGACCAGCACAAACGCCACGGCCAGCATTCCTGCCAAACATACGACTGCGACCATCCCAACGACGCCAGTCTCTTACCCGAACACCGTCTTTGCCAAAGAGACTAACGCCACCCCGTCCGCTATGACCAATCACCCTAAACCCGCTGTCACAAAAGCGGAGACGGTTGAAAGTCCTGCGGCCAAATCAAACACCATCCCCAACGAACCTGCTGCCAGCGTCTATAACATGTTCATTCCAAACGCCTTTTCTCCTAATGGAGACGGCATAAACGACATTTTCAAAGTGGCAGCCGACTTTACTATTAGCAATTTTGAGATGACCATCTTCTCGCGTTCTGGCGACCGCATATTTACCACGCGCAATTACGAAAACGGATGGACTGGTGAAAAATATGGTTCCATCATGCAAGAAGGAATCTACTTATATGTTATCAAATACACCGACCCTGAAGGCCAGTCCCAAATGAAAAAAGGACAAGTCCTTCTCATCAAATAAAACAGCATGATTGATAGATCAACCGCTCCCAAAATACAAGCCTTGGAGAACTTTCAGCTCCAAACGCCCAGAAAAGAGACCTTGCAGAACGGTATTCCCGTTTTCTTCATAGACAATGAGCACTTGGATCTCATCCACATCCTCATACGGTTAAAAACTGGAATTCTGCACGAAGATATAAAGCACATTGCCACTTTCACCTACGGATTATTGAAAGAGAGTGCGCCCAAACACAATGCCAACGAAATGGCCGACCTATTTGACTTTTACGGGACGCATTACACCTGCTCTGTCTCTTTGGACAACACCACCCTAACCATTTCTGTTCCGCGCAGCAACATCAGCAAAATCCTACCTGAGATATACGAATTTTTAGCCACGCCTTGCTTCCGCGAAGAGAATCTGAGCATATATAAAAACTTAAAAATCAAAGACTTGGAATATAATGCGCAGAAAACGGATGTTCAATCCACTCGGCTCATGCTACATGCTATGTTTGGCGATGCGCATACCGCCGGACAATTTTCGACCCGCGAAAACATCCAAGCTGTGAGCATCGCCCAGATGCTGGATTTTCATCGCAAGACCTTCTGTGCCGAAAACATCCGCATTTTCGTCACTGGGAATGTTGACGACCAGGTGCACCAGAGCATATGTGACACCTTCGGGCAAGTACCCCATGGCGTAGCGGCCGCCGACTTGCACGATTTGAGATTGCCGGCAGACCCGTCGCCCATCATTGCGCAAGAGATGCCTAACAGCGTGCAATCGTCCATTACCATCTGCCAGTCGCTGATGGGATACACGCATGAAGACCGCTGCGACTTTTCGATACTCTCCACCATCACAGGCGGCTATTTTGGATCCAGGCTAATGCAAAACTTGCGAGAAAAAAACGGATACACCTACGGCATATCCTGCGGATCTTCCTATTTCGGGAACCAATCTTTGTTCTTGATTAGCAGTGATGTCAACATACAACACACCCAAGCAGCTATAGACGCATGCTTTGAAGAGCTGCATCGACTGCAAACCGAACCCATCCCCGAAGAAGAACTCTCCACTGCAAAGAATTACATCTTAGGCGACCAGATTAGAGATTTAGACAATTCCGTTTCCTATCTCAAGCGATATGTTTTCTGGGATAAATTCAATACCGATGAAAATGAATTTTATCGAATCATAGACCGCGTGAAAAACATTGATGCCGAACGGATACAAAATCTTGCTAAAAAATACTTCGCATACAATAAATTCACCCAAATCATCGTTGGTAGAAAGTTGTAATATATATTAGAAGATACACGCATGCGTCGTTTTATTATACCCATCTTATTTATTTTCGGCACATCACATTGTTTTTGTCAAGAAGCGCCCACCTTGCAATGTTTGCAATTGCGCAATGAAAACACACGATTATATGTGGCATGGAGCAACTCTGCCGACTGCAATTCCTTTGTCAAATACTACATGTATGTCAACAATGTACTGACCGACAGTTTATCTCCAACCACAGGCTATACGATGTGCAATTACGGCAGCAAGGTTATCAACAACATTCCAACTGCTGCGCAATATTCTTGCTACATCAAGGCCATTGACGAAAGCGGAAACATGCACACTTCCAATACGATACAGACTATCAGCATTACCGTGACGCCGAGCACCGACAGTTCCCTCGCCTACCTATCCTGGGAGTCGCCATCCTCCTCTGCGCTCTCCGGCAACTGGGGCAATACTTTCGCCATCTATAAGAAGCACGCTTACGACAATGATTTCGACATCAACCCTATAGCAACTGTCCCAAACACCCAATACACCTACACGGACACGGCAGATGTCTGCTACAACTACAACTCCTACCAGGTAGGTATTGTCAACAACTACAGTGACGATGGTAGCACAAACTGCATCTTCAAGACCACCATCGGCACCGTCATGCTGGTAGATCGATTCATGCCGATGACCCCTTTTTTGGATAGTATTTCCTATACTGCCGACAACCGTGTTGGCATGGGATTCCATGCGCCAGAAGAGCACATGTTGGGGTACATCGTCTATTATTACAACAACAATTTGTGGATTCCAATAGACACCATTTACAACACCACTTATTGGATTGACCCCAATGGCGGCGACCGTTGTTATCGTATTGCCGTTTTGGACTCTTGCAACAACTCATCTCCCATGACCACCGAAGAGCAGTGCGACATGAAAGTATTCATCAACGGCACTGATGCCTGCCATCGCACGGTCAACTTGAGTTGGAACACCTACACCAACCTATTCAATGAGGTTATGCAATACGAGGTTTTCCTCAGCAGCGATGAAGGACAGACCTGGCAAAGCGCCGGCACCACCACATCCCACTCTTATACGCTTACCGACCTGGCGACAAACACTGAATATCTGGTATTTGTTCGTGTCACCAACAACGGCAGCACCATCACCGCCAGCTCTAATAGAGAAAGATTCTCTCTCACGGCAGATGCTTCGGCCGACATGACCTACATACGGTCTGTTTCGGTTATCGACAACAGTTTCCTTGGCATCCAAGTTTATACCAGCGGCGACACCCTCCCCTTTGAATCCATCACCTTGCAACGCAGCGAGGACGGAATCAACTTCAGCGACCTTGAGACCCAATCCTATCACAATGGCGCTGACTATAGTTTTGAAGATCACACAGCGGACTTCAACAATAAATTGTATTACTATAAAACTTATGTGACCAACAATTGCAATATGCCGGGTGGACTGTCCAACATTTCCCACAATATCTTGCTCACGGGTGAAGCCACCACTGCGCAAGAAAACTTCCTCCAATGGAACAATTACGAAGGATGGTCTGGCGACATTGACCAATACACGATATTCCGCAAATTAGAGACAGAACCGACATTCAGCGAGTTGCCTGGTGCCCTGATGCCAAACACCACCAACAACTACTATGATGATGTCTCCCAACTGTACGAATCGGGCGCAAAATTCCAATACTACATCAAGGCACAGGAGACCGTCAACGAATACGGATTCAACGATGTCAGCTACTCCAACAAAATAGAATTGATGCAATCGCCAAACACCTACATTCCGAATGCCTGCTCTCCATTAGGACCCATCAACAGAACATTTCTGCCCAGAAACTCTTTCGTTTCCAGTGACCATTATACTTTTACAATCTATTCCAGATGGGGCGATAAAGTATTCTCCACCCATGATCCATACACCGGTTGGGACGGCTATTTCAACGGGCATGTAGCGCCAATGGGCGTGTATATGTATCGCATCACCTATACGATGCCCGATGGTGAAACCTGTGTCAAAACAGGAAGTGTAACGCTTGTTTACTAACGCACTCTGATTCTTTGTCCTAACGACAAAACAGATGTTTCCTTAATGTGATTGATTTTACACAACTTCGATACAGAAGTGTGGTACTTTCGTGCAATAGCGGACAAAGTGTCGCCGCGTTTGACCACATGTACGGAAGGAGCGGGCTTCTTTTGCGGAGCGGCAGCAGGTGCGGGTGCAGGTTTGGATTTAGGCAATTCATTAGCCAAGACAGCCAAGGCCGAATCGGAAAGACTAGCGGTATCGACATCCACCATCAAGACCAAAGGCGGCACCGTCTTCTGTTCGTCCTTAACCACAATCTTATTGGCCGCACGGTCGATATTCTGATAGGCAGCGCCCATATCAGCAACCGTAATAGAGATATCCGTATTCAAAGTTCTTTCGCCATTGGCTTTGGTATGACTCAACAGCCAATTATAGGTATCTGGCAAATAGAACATCTTCGCCAGTTGGGAATGATTTACGCCACCGAATTTGTCAAAACGCAGCAATTCCGTAGAACCGCAATTTCTCATTGCTTCCACAATGCGTTCTGACTGGGCAATTGAAACATCGCGGTCGGCAGTGCCATGGATAATCCAAAGGGGCACTTTATTCAAGCCGCAGAATTCCTTACGCGAGCTGCCCCCGCAAAGAGCCATCGCAGCAGCAATCTTATCTGGATATGTAGCCGTAAAATCAAAGGTGCCATAGCCGCCAAGACTCATCCCAATAACATAAATGCGGTTGGTATCTAGCAAATAATGATTTTCCACCCAGTTCAAAACATTCATAATTTTCTTTGGATTCCAAGGACCACCCGGATTCTGGGGGGCAATCACGAGCGCATTAATATCGCGTCCCATCGCAATGGCGTCCAAACAGCCATAGCGTCTCACCCGGTAAAGGTCGGAACCACACAAACTATTGCCATGTAGAAAGATAATCACTGGCATTGTTTCGTTTGGAGCCGCAGAAGTATCTGGTGTGGACACCCAAAAGTTATAGCCGTCTTGGGCAACGCCACGATAGGCGGTAAATGTATATTCTTTTTGTGAAAAAACCATTATAGGCAACAACATTGCCCAAAGTCTTAAAAATCTCTTCATCATCATGCAATTAATAAAAACAACCTCTCCCTACTCTTCCCGCATTTCCTTATTAAACAAGGACTT
>JAKSMD010000092.1 GCA_024400815.1 Bacteroidales bacterium
GAGTAACGCAGAGGGGAAATAAATCTTTGCGTTCTTTGCGCCTTTGCGTTAATTTAACCGCGGAGGACGCGGAGTAACGCAGAGGGGAAATAAATCTTTGCGTCCTTTGCGCCTTTGCGTTAATTTAACCGCGGAGAACGCACCCTATCGTTTATATAAGTATCAAAAAAGCAGGAACAACGATTGTCATTCCTGCTTTCTTATGTATTCGTTTATCAGTTTTCAGCTCGCTTTTGTCTGATCACAGCTCACTGATTGCTGTTCACTATTCTGGTTTGTAGAACGGCATCTTGACGGTGACGGCCTTGAGGAGGCGGTTACGAACCTTGATGTAGATTTCGGTGCCGGATTTTGCAAATTCCTTCTTGATCAAAGCGGTACCGATACCTTTGTTGACGGAAGGTCCGAAAGTACCTGAGCGAACTTCGCCGATGTTGTTGCCTTCAGCGTCGCATACTTCGTAACCATTTCTTGGAATACCACGGTCAATGAGTTCGAAACCGGCGATTCTGCGGGTTACGCCGTTAGCTTTGAGGTCTTCCATGTATTTTCTGTCGATGAAGTCTTTGCCATCCACGAATTTGGTGATCCAGCCGAGACCAGCTTCGATAGGGGAGATGGTGTCGTCGATTTCGTGACCGTAGAGGCAGAAACCCATTTCGAGACGAAGGGTGTCGCGTGCGCCAAGGCCAATCGGTTTGATGTCGAATTCAGCACCTGCTTCGAAAACGGCGTTCCAAATCTGCATAGCGTATTCGTTCGGGAAATAGATTTCGCAACCGCCAGAACCTGTGTAACCCGTGGTGGAGAAGAGGATGTTGTCGATACCGGCGAATTTCACGATTTTGTTGGTGTAGTATTCCATATCGATGACCGTGCTGTCGGTCAGTTTCTGCATAGCTTTGAGTGCGAGCGGACCTTGAACAGCCAATTGGGAGATGCTGTCGGAGATGTTTTCGATGTCAGCACCGAAGTTCTTGTTTTGTTCCACAACCCAAGCCCAGTCTTTGTCGATGTTGGCAGCGTTTACAACGAGAAGGTAGTCTTCGTCGTGCAAGTTGTAAACCAAAAGGTCGTCAACGATACCGCCCTTGCCGTTCGGGAAGCAGGAGTATTGGACTTTGCCCGGGAAAAGAGCAGCCACATCGTTGGTGGTGATGTGTTGGAGGAGTGCGAGAGCCTTCGGTCCCTTGACGGTGAATTCGCCCATGTGGGAAACGTCGAAAACGCCGACTTTGTTTCTTACTTGCAAATGTTCTTCAGTAATGCTGGCATACTGGATAGGCATATAGTAGCCTGCGAATTCTTCCATCTTAGCGCCGAGTTGTTCGTGAAGCGCTCTGTAAACGGTTTCTTTCATGATGATTGTAAATTTGTTATGTTAATTATTGAATTTCTTAAAATGAGCAGAAAAAGTACAAAAAAAATCTCTCGCTTGACGATATCTCAGCATGAAGTCGTACGGATTTGATAAAAATCGTATATGGACGGAAAAATTTCCCCCGTGACAACTTCTCAGAGTTGCTTCCATAAAAAAATACCGTCCACCCACCCGCACGCTCGTAAATGTGCTCCCATCCCTGCCGCGGTCCCCTATGGCATAGCCCGTAGGCACTATTTGCTTCAGATCTGCATAGGGTTACAGAGATTCAACCCCTAACGGGGTTGCTGAAGGTACGGCTGCGCCATGATATTTTTTAGGAACAGGTCAAGTCGTATATAGTTGCCTATTTTTTTGTATTTTTGCCGCTTGTTTTTTTACAGAACCTTATAAACCTAAAATTATGAATTTCATAGAGCAAATAATCGAAGAAGACATCCAAAATGGTAAAAACGATGCGAAAGTCCATACGAGATTTCCGCCCGAGCCAAACGGATATCTGCACATCGGTCATGCTAAATCCATCTGTTTGAATTTTGGCATGGCTAAAAAATATGGCGGCCTGACGAATCTTCGTTTTGACGACACCAATCCGGTGAAGGAAGATACGGAATATGTTGATTCTATTCGCGAAGATATTAAGTGGTTAGGTTTCCAATGGGCAGAAGAACACTATGCATCCGATTATTTTGATCAACTCTATATGTGGGCTGAGCAATTGATTCAGGAAGGCTTGGCGTATGTGGATGACCAGACACAAGAAGAAATCAGCAAGGGTAGGGGCGTGCCTACTGCTCCAGGTGTTGAGAGTCCGTACCGCAATCGTACCGTTGAAGAGAACCTTGACCTTTTCCGCCGTATGCGTGCTGGCGAGTTTCCGGATGGCAGCAAGGTGCTCCGCGCTAAAATCGACATGGCCTCTCCGAACATGCACTTCCGCGATCCGATCATGTATCGTATCCTCCATGCGCATCATCACCGTACCGGCGACAAATGGTGCATCTATCCGATGTACGATTATGCGCATGGTCAGAGCGACTCCATCGAAGGCATTACGCACTCTATTTGTACACTGGAATTTGAAGTGCACCGTCCGCTCTACGACTGGTTCTGCGAGGCACTGCGCATTCATCATCCACAACAGATTGAGTTTGCTCGCTTGAACATGACGTACACCATTATGAGCAAGCGTAAATTGCTCCAACTGGTGAAGGAAAACTATGTGAACGGCTGGGACGACCCTCGAATGCCGACCATCTGCGGTTTGCGTCGCCGTGGCTATACGCCGGCTTCTTTGCGTAACTTTGCCGAGACCGTTGGCGTGGCCAAACGCGATAATATTATCGATGTTTCTTTGCTTGAATTCTGTGTTCGCGAAGATTTGAATAAAACCGCTATCCGTACGATGGCCGTCTTGGATCCGGTGAAACTCATCATCGACAATTATCCTGAAGATCAAGAAGAAGAGATGATTGCCGTCAACAATCCCGAAGATCCTGAAGCTGGTACGCGTACGGTCCCATTTGCCAAAGAACTTTGGATTGAACGTGCTGATTTTCGTGAAAACGCCGACAAGAAGTTCTACCGCCTCTCCATCGACCGTGAGGTTCGCTTAAAATATGCCTATATTATTAAATGTACCCATATCGTCAAGGATGATGCTGGCAACATTACGGAAATCCATTGTACTTATGACCCGATGACGAAGAGCGGTATGCCGGAAAGCAATCGCAAGGTGAAGGCTACCATCCACTGGGCATCTGTGAAACATGCTAAGAAAGCGCATATTCGCTTGTTTGACCGTCTTTTCAGCGTTCCCGATCCAGACAACTGCGAAGAGGGACAGACTTTCTTGGATCACCTCAATCCGAACTCCTTGGTGGAACAAGATGGCTGGATTGAACCTACCTTGACATTGGAAAAAGCAATGGAAATCAAGCATTTCCAATTCGAAAGATTGGGCTATTTCTATGCCGACCCTGACTCTACGGAAGATATGTTGGTGTTTAACAAAACGGTAAGTTTGAAACAATAATGCCAATGCCTATATTGCACTCGTTGACCGATTATGATACGAAGGTCTTGATTGCTTTTAACCAAAGTCTGTTGGGTGAAAAGCAATTCAGCGAGTTCTTATTGAAAAATGGTTTTCCAGAATTGGAAGCTTTAGCACAGGCCATCCACTCCAATATCAAAGCATTGGAGTGGTTGGGTGCTAATGGCTATCCGGAATTTGCCGTGCTGAGCAATGCCATCGACGACGAACCCGAAGCCATCGAATGGCTGAAAAAGTACAACTGCAATTTCTTGTCCACATTTGCTGCCGCTTGTCGCAAAGACCCCGTCGCCATGAAATGGTTCGCTGATAACGATTTGAAACTCTTTGTGATGATGATCAGCAATATCCAGAACATCTTGATGTATCAATCTTGGGATGCCTCAGACTTCCATAAGTTTCGCAGAAGCTAACCTCCAATGACCCTCAAAATACTACTTATATCTTTGGCTGTTGCGATTGTCCTGCCGCGAATCCCTGTGGTGGGTAAGTTCTTTAATATCATCAATACGGCGTTGCATGAGTTCGGACATGCGTTGATGGCACTGATGACGGGTGGAGAAGTGCGTAAAATACAGTTGTTTCAAGATACTTCTGGGGTGACGACAACACAGTCGGGCAACCGCTTGTCCGCCTTTTTCGTCTCTTTGGCAGGCTATCCCTTTGCTGTCTCTATTGCGTGGCTCTCCTTTTATCTTGTTCAACAAAATGCCTCCTTGGCATTGGTTGTGGCATTGTCGGTGCTGTTTTTCATCATGCTGTTGTTTTGGATTCGAAATGGCTATGGTGCCTTGTGGGTGGTTCTTTTTTGCGCGGTAAATGTATTTCTGATCTACAAAGGGAATGCTGATCACATTCAAATTGCGGCAACTTTTTATGCCGTAATGGTGCTTGCGGAGTCGGTCTATTCTGCTTTTGTGCTGTTGGTGCTATCCCTGCGTGACCATAACAAGGCGGGCGATGCTACGAATCTGGAGAAGTTAACCCACATTCCTGCCGTTATTTGGAGCTTGCTGTTCTTGGCATACACGCTTTGGGTTGTCTATCGGGTGTGGCTGATGCTGTCGCCGGTAATTATATAGTGCGAAAAACCGAAATGGTGGGGCAGCGAACTTGCGTTCAGCCAATGGATATTTTGTGTAAGTTTGCCGCCTCAAAAAAAAACGCTTATGTCACAATATTTATCAGAAAATATCACGAAAATTACAACCAACACATTGCAGCGTATGCGTAACGAAGGCGAACGTATAGCCATGCTCACCGCATACGATTATTCCATTGCCACACTTCTCGATATGGCGAAAATCGACGTCATCCTCGTGGGCGATTCTGCAGCCAATGTCATGGCCGGCTATAAAACCACCTTGCCCATTACCTTGGACGAAATGATTTACCATGCCTCATCTGGCGTGCGTGCGGTGAAACGCGCCTGGGTGGTGGTGGATATGCCATTTGGAACCTATCAAGGCAATTCCAAAATGGCCTTGAATTCTGCTATCCGCATTATGAAAGAGTCTGGTGCTGATGCTATTAAACTGGAAGGCGGCGAAGAAGTGGTGGAGTCCATTGATCGTATTTTAAGCGCCGGCATCCCCGTGATGGGACATCTCGGACTGACCCCGCAATCCATTAACAAGTTTGGCACTTACGCTGTGCGTGCTACTTCTGAAGAAGAAGCTGCTAAATTGCTCGAAAATGCAAAATTGTTGGAAGAACATGGCTGCTTTTCGTTGGTGTTGGAAAAAATTCCGGCAACTTTGGCTAAGAAAGTGACAGAATCTATTCACATTCCGACCATCGGCATTGGCGCGGGTGGCGCTACCAGCGGCCAAGTGCTGGTGTTCCACGACATGATGGGCATCACGCAACAGTTCTCCCCGCGATTCTTGCGTAGATATCTGAATCTTAGCGAAGAGATTGTGGGCGCTATTGAACATTATATCGAGGATGTCAAAAGTTGTGAATTCCCGAATGAATCTGAACAATACTAACGATCCGCTGACACTGCAAAGTCGCATCCTCTACCAAGATAACCATCTGATTGTGGTAAACAAAAGGGCAGGGGAGATTGTGCAGGGCGACCAGACGGGCGATAAACCCTTGCTGGAGCTCGTGCGTGACTATCTCCGTGTCGTGGGCAACAAACCCGGCAATGTTTTCTGCGGCTTGGTACACCGATTGGATAGACCTGTGAGCGGTGCTGTGATATACGCCAAGACGTCCAAAGCCCTTTCCCGGATGAATGAACTGATTAAAAAACGCGATATCAGCAAACGCTATTGGGCTATCGTGGAAGGACGCCCCGATCGACCTCAGGACCATCTGATACACTATCTTTATCGCAACGAAAAACTGAACAAGAGTTTCGTGTCCACTACGGAAAAAGCGGGCTGGCAGCGTGCAGAACTTAAATACAGTGTGATTGCCTCCTCCGACCGCTACAGTGTACTGGAAGTCGAACTGCTGACGGGCAGACATCACCAGATTCGTGCGCAGCTGTCCTCCATCGGTTGTCCAATTAAAGGTGACCTCAAATATGGAGCGCGCCGTTCCAATGAAGATGGATCAATTGGATTGCATGCGCGAAGCGTTTCTTTTGAACATCCAGTGTCACATGAATCGTTGAATATTGAAGCAGAGCCGTTTAATCAACTTTTTTTCAAAATAATAAACGGATAACACAAATATTCCGCGCATCAGTTTTCCCTTTTTTTATGTTGAAAAAAATATGCATAGAAGAATGGGGATTCTCATTTTTTTTTGTACTTTTGCGCACTTTATTTTGAAAATTATTAGGTCATGAAAAAATTATTCACATTAATCTTTGTAATTGCAGCTGTTGCAGCATCTGCACAATCATTGTCATTGAAGTTCAATGGTGAACCAGTTCATATCAACGACACGTTAGATATACCGGCTCCATCTTCAACAACGGTCAATTCTTACATTGAATATGCCAATACATCGTCGAATGGCGTGTTTTTTAAAGTGAAGAAAGAAGAATTGTCTGTTTCCGATGATGCTCAAACCACATTCTGTATCGGCGGTAGTTGCTATGCCGGCAATTTGTCACAAGAACTTTACATCGACGAAAACGCAGTGGTTACAATTGATGATGAAACCAATGTGTTCCATGCTACATTCTGTGCAGGTACTTCAGGAACAAATTTGGTGAAATATACATTTTATAACACGGAGAATGAGGGCGATGCCGTTAGTTTTGTGTTCCGTTATAATGTGACTACGGGAGTGGCTGATGTCGCTGCTGCCAATGTGTTGCGCGCTTATCCGAATCCAGCTGTTTCCAATGTGACTTTCGAATACAATGCCTCAAATTTGGCAAATGCTAATTTAGTGATCAGAAACTTGACGGGTGCTGTGGTTTATAAGGCTGCAGTTCAAGGTAAAGGCAAAATCCAAATGAGCGACCTCAAATTGAAAGCCGGTGTCTATTTCTACGGTTTGGAATCTGACGGTAAAGTGATTGTTTCCAAAAAATTGTTGGTTAAATAACGAACGCTTTGCAAACTCAGCTGCTGGATAGTCTTATCTCCATTAGTGAGTTCTCTACAGATGTTGTGCCAAAGCCCAATAACTGGGCAGTGCTCATCATCTGTTTTTTGCTTTTGCTGCTGACTCTTTTGATAGTCCCATTCCGCAAGAAACTCAATTTGATATTCAAGTCCCTATTTTCGCAGCGTCATTACTCGTTGCTGCTGCGCGAAGGCAAAATCTTGGAAGAACGCGTTTTTGCCTTCACCCTGATTTTCGATCTCATGACCTTTTCCCTTGGTCTGGATGTCATTGCCGAGAAATTTATGCCGCAAGTGGTCAAACATCTTTCTTACATCGGACTCTTCGGAATTTTCTTCGCTTCTTTGCTGCTCATCTATTTCTTCAAATTTTTCGTGAACTATATCTATACCGCATTGTTTGAGCACAAAAAAGAACGTTATCTGATGAATTTGGATAAATTCTCCTTCCTCACCGTTGCTGCAGTCATCTTGTTCCCATTTTTGGTAGTAGTTCAGTTTACAGGTCGATTTGCGATTCTATATGCCTATATTCCAGTCTTTTTTGCGCTTTTGGCTTGCTTGCTCTACAATTTAATGAAAATAAATCCCAAAGCAATCAATTTGTTCCAATTTTTTATCTATTTTTGCACGCTTGAAATTTTACCCTATGTTATACTGGTAAAGTTTATTGCAATAATTTGACGATTAGATAATTAAGAGTTTTTTTAACTCGTAATCGATAGATAAAAAATGAAGGTAAAAAACATTCTGATTTCCCAAAATGCTCCTGCAGATTTCGAAAAATCTCCTTATGCTGAGCTGAAACGCAAGTACAGTGTCAATATTGATTTCTACAAATTCTTTACCATCAATCATGTTGATGCTGTTGAATTTCGCAAGAGCAAAGTCAATATTTTGGATCACCAAGCCATTATCTTTTCCAGTAAGAATACTATCGACAATTTCTTTGAATTGTGCAAAGAAATGAGAATCGCGATGCCCGAATCTATGAAGTATTTTTGTACTACGGAAGCGGTTGCTTTCTATTTGCAAAAATATATTCAATATAGAAAACAGGTTCCTAAG
>JAKSMD010000093.1 GCA_024400815.1 Bacteroidales bacterium
ACAGACATAATTGAGTTTTCCCAAACGACACTTGTTTCAAATCTATCAAAATATATTATTTCAATTCATAACAAAAAAACGCTGGAGTTTTCACTCCAGCGTTTCAATCTAATATCTAAGATGGAAGATTATTTTTCCAAATTGCGATATTCATCAACGATACCTTTCACGTCTGCAGGGGTGAGACGGCCGTAAACTTTATCGCCAACCATGGCAACAGGAGCCAAACCGCAAGCACCAACACAACGCAAGCAGTTCAATGAGAACAAACCATCTTCTGAAGTCTGGCCAACTTCGAGGTTGAGTTCTTTCTTGAAAGCGTCAAGGATTTTTTCAGCACCACGAACGTAGCAAGCTGTACCCAAGCATACTGATACGGGGTATTTACCTTTCGGAGTCATTGTGAAGAATGCGTAGAAAGAAACAACACCGTAAACTTTTGCAGTAGGAATATGCAGGCATTCAGCAATCAGTTCCTGAACTTCAGCGGGAAGATAGCCCAAAAAATCCTGAGTCTTGTGCAATACGTTAATCAGTTCGCCAGGTTGGTTATTGAAGCTGTTGCAGATTTCAACAACTTTTTCCCTGACTTCTTTTTTCATTTTAACGATTATCTTATCCATTTTCTCTAAATTTTTCTTGATTACTAATTATTTGCCTAAATCTACTTCTACGGTAGTCTGTTTGTCGAAATAGTGCGTATGCAACAACTCGTGAGACTTGTGTCCGCAAGGTTCGCCCAAGAATTCTTTGTAAATAGCTTGAATTGATGGGTTTTCGTGTGATTTACGGATAGGCATTTCTCTATCGGCACGGTAGATAGCTTCCCAACGTGCTTTAACGATGTCGCTGTTGCCATGGTGCAAGGGTTGACCAGCACCGTCGATGCAACCACCAGGACAAGCCATGATTTCGATAGCGTGGAATTGGCACTTGCCAGCCTTGATGTCTTCCAACAACTTACGGGCATTGTGCAAGCCGTGAGCGAGCCCGATGTTCAACTTCAAGCCGTCAACATCGATGGTAGCTGAACGAACGCCTTCCAAACCACGGAGTTCTTCGAAGTCGATTTTTGGAAGAGGTTTCTTGGTAATAACTTCGTATGCAGTACGAACGGCAGCTTCGATAACACCACCGGTAGCACCAAAGATAACAGCAGCACCTGTTGATTCGCCGAGAGGACTGTCGAATTTTTCATCTGGAAGAGATGCAAAATCAATGTTAGCCATCTTAATCAAGCGAGCCAATTCGCGAGTAGAGATTGAATAGTCAACGTCTGGGTTGCCATTAACCTTGAATTCATCACGGCTGCATTCGTATTTCTTAGCCAGGCAAGGCATAACTGATACGCAAACCATATCTTCACGTTTGCAGTTGATTTTTTCTGCAAAATATGATTTAGCGATAGCACCAAACATCTGCTGAGGTGATTTAGCTGTTGAAGGAAGGTTCTTCATTTCTGGGAACTGATGTTCGAAGAAATTAACCCAAGCTGGGCAGCAAGAAGTCAGAATTGGAAGTGGAACACTCTTGTCACCACCCAAGTATTTGGTCAGACGACCGATTAATTCGGTACCTTCTTCCATAATGGTCAAGTCGGCACTCCAGTCTGTATCGAAAACATAGTCAAAACCGAGAGCCTTGAGGGCTGCTGTCAGCTTACCAGTTACGATAGAACCGGGTTCCATACCGAATTCTTCACCAAGAGCAACACGTACAGCAGGAGCAACCTGAACAACGGTCTTCTTGTTGGGATCGGCGATAGCGCGGATGATTTTTGGTGTGTGGTCAACTTCTGTCAAAGCACCAACCGGACACACTGCTACGCACTGACCGCAGAAGGTACAGGGTGACAATTCGAGATGCTGGTTGAAAGCGGTTGAAACGACGGCCGGGAAACCACGTTCAATGGCTGACAAGGCACCAACGGTTTGCATTTCGTTACACATCGTTTCGCAGCGACGGCACATAACGCATTTGTTCATGTCGCGAATGATAGAAGGAGAAACTTCCACTTGATATTGTGACATTTCGTGACCAGCACCGATGAATGGGTTTTCACGGATGCCAAAGCGGATAGCGAGGTCTTGCAATTCGCAGTTGCCGCTCTTCGCGCACTGTAAGCAATCTGCCGGGTGGTCGCTGAGAATCAGCTCGAGAACGGTTTTGCGAGCGTTGATGACGCGGATGGAGTTGGTTCTAACCACCATTCCTTCCATACATTCGGTAACGCAAGCAGGAGCCAAGTTTCTACGTTTTTCAACTTCTACCACGCAAATACGGCATCCACCAGGTCTGTTATGAACATCCAAGCCATCCAATTCAAAATGGCAAAGGGTAGGGATATCGATACCAATGCTTTGTGCGGCCTTAAGAATAGTTGTTCCTTTCGGAACTTCAATTGCTCTATTATCTATTGTTAATTTTACTGTATCCATTATTATATGCTTTATTTAATACTAATTGCGTTAAATTTACACTTTTCGTAGCAAGTGCCGCATTTGATACAAGCCGACTGGTCGATTTCGTGCGGATTCTTTATAGTGCCGTGGATAGCGTTGACTGGGCAATTTCTTGCGCAGGCGGTACATCCCTTACACTTTTCAGGATCGATTACATATTGTTTCAAGGCCTTGCACTGACCAGCTGGGCATTTCTTGTCAACAACGTGAGCAACGTATTCATCCCAGAAATTGTCGATGGTTGACAATACGGGGTTGGGTGAAGTCTGACCTAAACCGCAAAGAGCTGTATCTTTGATAACTTTAGCAAGGTTCTTCAATTCGTCGAGGTCTTGCATTGTACCATTGCCCTTGGTAATCTTGTCGAGGATTTCGCACAATCTCTTGTTACCGATACGGCAAGGTGAGCATTTACCGCATGATTCTTCAACGGTGAAGTCGAGGTAGAACTTAGCAACAGAAACCATACAAGATGTTTCGTCCATAACGATCATACCGCCAGAACCCATCATTGAACCTGCAGCAACAAGGTTTTCATAATCAATAGGAGTGTCAAGGAACTTTTCAGTCAAGCAGCCGCCTGAAGGACCACCAGTCTGAACAGCTTTGAATTTCTTTCCGCCCTTGATACCACCACCAATTTCGTAAATAACTTCACGAAGGGTAGTACCCATAGGAACTTCGATCAAACCAACGTTGTTGATTTGGCCTGCCAAAGCGAAAACTTTCGTACCCTTTGACTTTTCTGTACCGATTGAGCTGAACCATTCCCAACCCTTGTTGATGATAACAGGAATGTTGGCCAATGTTTCAACATTGTTTACGTTAGATGGTTTGCCAAGATAACCTTCAACTGCCGGGAATGGCGGTTTGAAAGTAGGTTCACCACGTTTACCTTCCATAGAGTGGATCAGAGCGGTCTCTTCACCGCAAACGAATGCACCGGCACCATATCTCAATTCGATGTCGAAATCAAAACCTGAACCCATAATGTCTTTACCAAGTAAGCCATATTCACGAGCTTGTTCGATAGCTACTTGCAAACGGTGGATTGCCAAAGGATATTCGGCACGGATATAAACCAAACCCTTGGTGGCTTCGATACAGAAACCGCCGATGGCCATAGCTTCGATGATGGAGTGTGGGTCACCTTCAAGGATGGAACGATCCATAAATGCGCCTGGGTCACCTTCGTCAGCGTTGCAGATCATATATTTTTGATCGGCCTTGTTGGGACGGCAGAGACTCCATTTCATACCAGTTGGGAAACCAGCGCCACCACGACCACGAAGACCTGACTTCTTAATCAGTTCGATGGTAGCTTCAGGGTCATTCTGTTCCAATACGCTTGCCAATGCCTGATAACCGTCACGGGCAATGTATTCTTCAATATTTTCAGGGTTGATGAAACCGCAGTTACGCAAAGCGATACGCAGCTGTTTCTTGTAGAACCCCATGTGTTTTGAATCGGAAACGTGTTCTTTGTTTTCGGGGTTGATGTAAAGAAGTCCCGGAACCTTACGGCCCTTGATGATGTGTTCTTCAATGATGTTGCGAACATCTTCTGGTTTCACTTGGGTGTAGAAGGTGTTGTCGGGCATAATCTTAACGATAGGTCCCTTTTCGCAGAAACCGAAGCAACCCGTTTTAATCACTTGAACTTCGTCCTGCAGATTTTTCTCAGCGAGAATCTTCTGAAAATTTTCAACTATATCTGAGCTGTTACTGGATTTACATCCTGTACCACCGCAGATGAGAACGTGCATTTTGTATTTAGCCATGTGTTTGTCCTCCTTTTTTTACTTGTCGATTGTTTCGTAATTAACAGGAATGATGCCTTCAACGAGTTCGCCATTCATCACATATTTGGTCAGAATTTCGTCGGCTTTGTTGTTGTCAACGTGACCGAAAACGATGGGGTCTTTACCCGGCATGCGAACTTCGAGTGTGGGTTCGGCGTGACAATAACCCATGCAGCCTGTTTGTGTGAAAACGGCAGCAATTTTGAGTTCTTCAGCCTTGGCCATCATGTGTTCCATAACTTGCTTAGCACCAGCAGCAATACCGCAGGTTGCCATAGCGACTTTGATTTGCACAATCGATTCAGGGTTTTCTGCTTTTTCACGAACATCCAGAGTCGATTGGAGCTTTTCTCTCATGGCTTTGAGGTCAGCTAATGATTTTACTTTTGACATAGGTGTATGTTTTTAAGGATTAATATGTTTGTCTTTAGACTCTTCTTCATTTGTTGCCAACGCAAAAGGAAGAACCTACCCAAATAGTAAGCTCCCAATTTTGACTTTGCAAAGATACGTTTTATTTTGATATGAATTTCATTTGCCCTGCTTTTTTTATGGTATTTATTATAAGTTATATTCAACGTGTTGTTTTTCACAATCTTACATTAAATTTCTTGCCTTTCCATTTTTTTCTCCATCTCTTTTTTGGGTTTTGTCCTCTTGGGGCTAAATTGGGACTATTTTATATCTATTGACATTAAAAAGATTATGATTTTCTTGATTTTTAGGGCGGTCCGGCTCGCTAACGCTCACCGTCGCGCTTTCCGTTTTACTCCGCTTGGCACCTGCCACGGCCGTAAGGGCGGCAAAACGGCTTCCTCCGGTCGCCGCTTCCCGCCCTCGGCCGTAGGCAGCCACCTACGCTTCGTGCCCACTACAATCGCTCCCGCAGCCAAGTATGCCGCATCGCCTCAACCAACTCAATTGCTCTTTGAAATGCTTTCTTTTTTACGTTTTAGCAGACATTAATACTTTTTTCAAAAAAAAACTTCTCAAAAAATTTTGAAAAACAAAAATAATATGTAACTTTGCACTTTCAAAAACATAAAAACAACTGATTTACAATCATATCTAATGACCTTACAAGAAATTTCAAATGCAATTCAAGGAAACGTATGCTTGGGCAAGTCTCGTCTTTCGGAAAACGTTGAACACGCCTTCGCATCGGATTTAATGAGCGATGTGCTAACACTAAAAGAAACTCCGCTGCTGATTACGGGTTTGTGCAATCCGCAAACCATCAGAACTTGCGACATGGCATGCATTGAGTATCTTATTATTTGCAAAAATAAAAAACCTACCGAAGAGATGTTGGAATTGGCCGAAGAGAATAATATGGTGGTTATAACCAGTGAACATTCGATGTTCAAGGTCTGCGGTCTTCTTTATGCCGCAGGGCTCAAACCGATTAATTAACCAATATTTATCACTATGCACTTAGAATACACCGTTGTGGAAGGCGATTTTGTGAATGCGGGAATAGCCTCCAGTTCTGTAAAGAAAACGCTAAAACAATTGAATGTCAATCCAACCGTTATCAAACGCGTAGTGGTGGCATTGTACGAAGCCGAGGTGAATGCCATAGCCCACGCCTACGGTGGAAAAGTCTTGATTGACATCGACCCTCAAAAAATTTGTATGACCGTGGCCGATAAAGGTCCTGGCATACCAGATATCGCACTGGCCATGCAGGAAGGTTATTCCACGGCACGTCCCGAAGTAAGAGATATGGGATTCGGTGCGGGTATGGGACTGCCCAATATGCAGAAAAACGTGGATCACCTTAATGTGACCAGCGAGGTAAATAAAGGAACGACAGTAGAAATGGAAGTTTATTTTCAATAGATTATGTTAACCAGATTTAAATCCCATGAGTAATTCTCAAACATTTTTTCATGCTTTGGAGATTGACCAAAACCAGTGCATAGGCTGCTCTCATTGTATGAAGTCCTGCCCAACTGAAGCAATTCGAATAAGAAATGGCAAAGCACATTTCTTGGAACATCGATGCATCGATTGCGGAAAATGCCTTGAGACTTGCCCGACAAAGGCCATCTACACAAAACAAGATGACTTTGAAATGATTTTCAAATACAAGCACTCCGTCGCATTGGTACCTGCCGTGTTCCTGGGACAATTTCCTTCCGATATGAGAGTATCGAGAATCTATGCCGCATTGAAGGATTTGGGATTCAAACATGTATTTGAAGTGGAATCCGCAGCAGGGATTTATGCCGAGGCAAAACATAAATACGCTCAAGAACATGCCGACAAGAAACCTTTAATTTCATCGTTTTGTCCCGCCATCTTGCGTATGATTCAAATAAAATATCCTTCGCTGGTCGATAATATGATTCCCATCAAGGCGCCCTTGGACATATCGGCCATTTACGCCTTGAAGGTACTGCAGGAACTCAATGTGCCACGCGAAGAAATAGGCTTGTTTTACATCACTCCTTGCGCAGCGAAAATTGTTTCGGTAAAAGCCACCGTGGAAGAAGAAAAATCCATTATTGATGGCGTTATCAATATGGATTCGCTATATAACAGAGTGTATAAGAAAATCAAAGAACAAGGTAAAAATTATATATTCCCTTCTTTGAAAACACCCCAACTTTCGGCCGACGCCATCCTTTCAACACTAACAAACGGAGAAAGACGTATCTGCATGGCCAAACATTCGTATGCCATCGACGGCATACAAAATGTGATGGAATTCCTTGAAAAACTGGAAAACGACGAAGTGGAAGATGTGGAATTCTTGGAACTACGGGCCTGCGACCAGTCGTGCGCCGGCGCTTTGTTTTCCTGCGACAACAGATTCCTTTGCGGTGACAGAATGTACACCCGCGCCCGGAGAGCCGCAGAACGCGAACGCAACGGCGAAATGTCAAGAGATAGAGAACTCGATAAGTATAAAGACTATTTGCTTGAAAAAGCTCAAACCAAAATTGCAGCGGCTCGCTCAATGATGGTGCTTGATAACGACATCTCAAAAGCCCTCGAAAAAATGGAGCAAATAGATAAAACCCAAAACATCCTGCCTCACATCGATTGCGGACTTTGCGGTGCCCCCACTTGCGAGGCATTCGCATCGGATGTGGTTTGCGGCGATGTTTCCATAAAAGACTGTATCTTTTACCAAAGACACCTGAAACGACTTGGTCAAATAAGCGAAGAGGAATGTTTAAGTCGCTCAAACGAAATTTGGGGAAAAGACAGAATCAATGAAAAATAAAATTCAAAAACAAAATAAACTATGAAAGTACAAGATTTAGTAGATGCTCTGAACCTAAAAGTTATATCGGGAGCACAAGGCCTTGACCGAGAAGTTGACGGTTGCTATGTTTCTGATCTCCTCAGCGATGTTATGGGAAATGCGGATATGAATAATGTTTGGGTAACCTTGCAAACCCACAAAAACGTAATGGCAATCGCTTCCTTGAAGGAATTGGCCTGCGTTATTTTCGTCAAGGGTCTGATGGCAGCGGAAGAAGTAATAGAACAAAGCAACGAAGAAGGAATTCCTTTGCTTTCAACCAATATGCAAACCTACGAAGTCGTCGGTAAATTGTATAATATCCTCAATGCCTAATCATCGTTATCGTGCCTAACCTTAATCCATACAAAGCTGACCTTCACATACATACGGTGCTTTCGCCGTGTGGTGCTTTGGAACTGAGCCCTTCCAACATCGTTAGAAGAGCATTGGAAAGAGGTTTGGATATGATCGCCATCACCGACCATAA
>JAKSMD010000094.1 GCA_024400815.1 Bacteroidales bacterium
GGCGCCTGCCACGGCGTGACTGGAGGAGGTGATATGCCCGACGATGGAAGAAGTGGTGACCTGTGCGTGGATGCTCAAAAAGAAGAGCAGAAGCATTGCGGTAGAGAGAATCAGTCTTTTCATAAGATAATGTACATATTAAACAATAGTAGAGCAGAGATCGTTGGCAATAGAACCGCGTATCTGAGTTCCGGGTGTACAAAAGTCTGTCGGGGAAGGGTGCAATGCACAAAATGAAAAAAATGTTGCAAGCCTTCTCCCATCCGGACTTTTACCGTCGGTTTCGGAATTTCACCGAATCGGCTCTATATCATAGAGTTCGCGGACTATACCGCCGGTTGAGAATCACACTCGACCCCGAAGAATTTTGCGCAGCAAATATACAAAATTTGTTACATGTTGCAATTTCTCCCATAGCGATTCATCATCTTTTTCAAGATGTTGGTGATAAGAAAGCAAAGGTGATCCTTTATCTTGACGGACTTTTGCTTCTATCATCAGTAAGATTAGGTTCGGTTTCTATAGAAGATTACTTGAACGCACTATAGTGTGTTCTCGGTACGCACTATAGTGTGTTCACCGAATACACTATGGGAATGAATCTTTAACACGCTTAGGACAAAGCGCAAACTCCGTCTAAATCAAACGTTTATTCATGGATATTCAAGAGAGAATAGAGGAATGAATAATAAAATGTTTTTTAGTGTATATTTGCCGCACCAAACAAATTAAATATAGTCCTATGATTAATTACAGTATCATCCATAGAAAAGTGGGTTCCAACACTATTCAAATCAATCAAGCCAAGGCTCGTATCAAAGCTGCTCATGCTGCTAACCAGCAACCCAACCCGGAAGACGAGTCCTTGGTGGCAACCGAAACCACAAAAGCTTACGCTGTTGCCCAATATAGAAAAATATCTACCATTGATGATTTGTGCAAACGTATCACCAATCAAACTTCAGCCTATCAACGTGGTGAGATCAAATCCGCACTCACCAAAACATTGATTGCCATACAAGAAATGCTATTGAATGGTGAAAAAGTCGATTTAGGAGAGTTTGGTTGTCTATCTGTGGTGCTTGAGTCTGAAGGGGTGGATGCCGCAGCAGACTTCCGGCCTCGTCATCACATAAAAAAAGCGAAAGTGAAATGGGAACCAGGCCCCGATTTTCGAGATCTGAAGCCTAAAGCAGAATTCAAACAAGTTCTTCCTCGCCGCGCAAACAAAATGCTTATTAAATCAAGTGCGGAAAAGCAGAAAGCAAAGAAATAGAAAGGGATACAGGGTCATCGTTTTCCCCAATTATCTCTATCCAAGCTGCGAAAGTTGATGGCTTCGCTCAGATGGCCGGTCTCAATATCCGGACTGCCATCTAAGTCGGCGATAGTGCGGGCAACTTTTAGAATTCTATCGTAGGCTCGGGCGGAAAGTCCCAATCTGTCCATGGCGTTTTTCAGGATGGCTTGCCCCGTTTCGTCAATGATGCAGTATTGTCGGACCATCCGGCTTGTCATCTGTGCGTTACAGAAGATGTTGAAGTGATTTTGGAAACGTTCCTTTTGGATTTCTCGTGCCGCCACTACGCGTTTGCGGATGTCAGCGCTCTTCTCTACGGGTTTGTTGCTGGCCAATTCCTCATGCGATACAGGCACCACTTCCACATGCAGGTCGATACGGTCCATCAGCGGTCCAGACACCCTGCCCAAATAGTTCTGAACCTCGCCTGGTTTGCAGGTACATGTGATTGTAGGATGGTTGTAGTTTCCGCAGGGACAGGGGTTCATGGCGGCCACAAACATAAAAGAAGTAGGAAACTCCACCGAATATTGTGAACGAGAGATGGTGACGCATCTATCCTCCAAAGGTTGACGCATTACCTCGAGCACCTGTCGCTTAAATTCCGGAAGTTCATCCAGAAAGAGCACGCCATTATGGGCAAGAGAAATTTCGCCGGGTTGTGGGTGAGTGCCGCCGCCTACCAGCGCCACATCGCTGATGGTATGATGCGGTGCTCTGAATGGGCGCACGGCAATCAGCGAAGCATAGCGACTCATCTTGCCAGCCACCGAATGGATCTTGGTGGTTTCGAGCGCTTCGTCTAGTGTGAGCGGAGGGAGGATAGAGGGCAGTCGCTTTGCCAACATCGTCTTACCACTTCCCGGAGGTCCGATGAGGATGACATTATGTCCGCCAGCAGCAGCAATTTCCAATGCCCGCTTGATGTTTTCCTGTCCTTTAACATCACTAAAATCGTGTTCATAATTGTTTAGACTGCGGCGAAACTCGTTTTCAATATTGATCTTAGTGGGTTCAATCGGGGTGCCACAGTTGAAGTAGTCCACCACCTGCATGATATTATCCACCCCCAAGATCTCAATATCCTGGACAATAGCGGCTTCACGAGCATTCTGGGCAGGCAAAATGATCGCCTTCTTGCCTCGTTTTTTTGCTTCCAGCGCAATGGGGAGTGCGCCTCGTATGGGGCGCAGACTGCCGTCAAGGGAAAGTTCGCCCATAATATAATAGTCGCTCAATCGTTCGCCTCCCTTAATTTGTTCAGAAGCCGCCAATATGGCGATGGCGAGTGTGAGATCATATGCACTGCCTTCCTTTCGGATATCTGCAGGTGCAAGATTCACCACTATTTTCCTACCCGGAATACGTAAATTGTAATTCTTCAACGCGGTATCAATACGTTGCTGGCTTTCTTTAATGGCACTATCTGGCAATCCCACAAGATGGAAGCCGATGCCTGTATCTACGTTTACTTCGACGGTTACCTGTATGGCGGCAACACCCATTAATGCACAACTGTAGGTTCTTACTAACATGGTTCTTTTGTTTTATTTTGATGGAGCGGCAAAAATACAATTTTTATCTATACGATAAATAAGAATTAAAAATAAATTTAATTTTAACATAGTTTTGTTAAAATTATGCTGGTGATAAATTCCTTTAGCAGGGTAGTGTGGAATATTGATTTTTAGTATTTTTGCCGCCTATTAATAATATAATGAAGAAGAACGAATATTTTGTAGCGAAGACTTTCGCTGGATTAGAAAATCTTTTAGCCCAAGAGTTGATCAATTTAGGGGCCGAAAACTGTCAGGTGGTCAATCGCGGTGTTTCATTTGAAGGCGGCATGGATATGATGTACCGGGCCAATTACTTCTGTCGCACCGCACTTAGGATTTTGTGGCGTGTGAAGACGTTCAAGTTCACCAACAATCGTCAGTTTTACGAGCAGATTTTTGAATTTCCTGCTGAAAAGTATTTGGATAAAAACGGGACTTTGGCGGTACACGCCACGAATGTGGACAGTATTTTCAATACGCCGCTTTTTGCTTCGGTGTTGGCTAAAGATGCAATTTGCGACCGTTTCCGCGACATGTATGAGGTCCGTCCGTCTGTGGACAAGGACAATCCAGATGTGATGTTCCAATTGCACATTTATCGTGACGAAGCGCAATTGTTTTTGGACAGTTCTGGCGAATCGCTGCATAAGCGGGGGTACAAAGTCCGCAACCATCCTGCGCCCATTAACGAAGTGGTGGCAGCAGCAATGATTATGTTGAGTGGTTGGCATGGCGAGTGTGACTTTATTGACCCGATGTGCGGTGGTGCCACACTGCTCATTGAAGCGGCCATGCAGGCTCTTCAAATTCCGGCTGGATTCTATAGAAAGCATTTTGGATTTACTTTCTGGAAGAATTTTGATGCCCGTCTTTGGACCAACATTAAGAAAGAAGCTGATATCCAAGATGATGTGGATGTCAATTTCTATGGATCGGATATCAATCCGCATTTCTTGGATTATGCCCGCGCCAATGTGGCCAAAGCCCGTTTGCAGGATTTTATCTCTTTGGACAAAAAAGACATGCGCAAATCTTCCCCGCAAAGAATTCCATCATTGGTGATGATGAATCCGCCGTATGGCGAGCGTTTGGAAGTAGATAATATCGATGAACTGTATGGCAGCATTGGGGATGCTTTGAAACAAAACTATGCGGGATGCCGGGCTTTCATGATTAGTTCGGACATGCAGGCTTTGAAACACGTGGGGCTGCGCCCGAGCCTAAAGACAACGCTGTTCAATGGACCACTGGAATGCCGCTTCATGGGTTATGACCTTTTTGCTGGCGACCACGAGAGGTGCGGAAAGCATAAAAAAGAACAAGAATAGATGAAAAAGAGAATCATACTGGTTGCGTTTGCTATGCTCTCGGTGCTTTTGGGAAAGGCACAGACTAAATACAGCAATGAGTTCTTGTCGCTCGGCATCGGTGCGCGTGGTTTGGCTATGTCCAATTCTATGGTGGCGATTTCAGATGACGTTACGGCGGCCTATTGGAATCCGGCCGGTTTGAGTCGCATGGATAAACGCTATCAATTGTCGCTGATGCATGCGGAGTACTTTGCTGGAATAGCAAAGTACGACTACGCAGGGGTGGGGGTTAAGATTGACGATCGTTCGGCTGTCGCCCTTTCTTATATCCGTTTTGGCGTTGATAATATTATGAATACGACAGAACTGATTGATGCTCAAGGTAATGTGGATTATGATAGAATTACTTATTTTTCAGCGGCAGACAATGCTGTATTGTTGAGCTACGCTTACAATTTTGCAAAAGTCGATGGATTGTCTTTAGGCGCCAATGCCAAGATTATCCATCGCAATATTGGCAAGTTTGCGAACGCGTGGGGATTTGGATTGGATTTCGGCCTACAGTACAATAAAAAAGGTTGGCAGGCCGGTGCTTTGCTGCGCGACGGCACTTCCACCTTCAATGCCTGGAGTTATCAACTGACTAGTGATGTGATTGATGTGTTTCAACAGACAGGCAACGAGATCCCTGAAAATGACTTGGAACTCACGATGCCCACGCTGCTGCTTGGTGGCGCCAAATATGTGGATTTTGGCAAGGGATTTAATGCCACATTTGCCTTAAGTTTGGATTGCACCTTTGACGGCAAACGCAACACATTGGTCCGCAGTGATGTGATTAGTTTGGATCCGCATTTCGGCATGGAGTTCGGCTATAAGAAAATCGTAGCACTTCGCGCGGGTATTGGTGATTTTCAACGAGCTCTGGACTTCGACGGTCGCCATCGCACAACGCTCCAAATCAATCTCGGCCTTGGGGTCTGCATAAAAAATGTCGTCTCCATTGATTATGCGTTTACCGATTTGGGCAACTTGTCGATAGCGCAATATTCGCACATTTTCTCATTGAAGGTTGCCATCGATCGTTTCAAAAAGCAGAATGCAATTACACAATAATTATATATAACATGTTTAATTTAGAAAGTTATCCTTACATAGAAGAACAGGTGTTGAGTCGTATTGAAGATCTGAAGAACAGAAAACTCTCGATGGACGACCCAACCGCTTATAAATTCATCTTGGGCAGCATTGATTTAACAACTTTGGAAGGTTCTGACAATCGTCAGACTGTTTTGAATTTATGCAAAAAGGCCATTGAATTTAAGAATGAAAAGAAGCAGATTCCATCGCCGGCAGCAGTTTGCGTGTATCCGCCATTTGTGGCTACGGCAAAAGAAGCATTGGCTGGCACAAATATTCAAGTCGCTTCTGTGGCCGGAGCTTTCCCGGCCGGACAATCTCCGATTGAAATAAAGTTGGCTGAAATCAAATATGCTATCCAGCAAGGGGCGGACGAAATCGATATGGTTATCTCTCGCGGCAAGTTTTTGGAAGGCAATTATCAAGAGGTTTTCGATGAAATCAGTGCGATTCGCAAAGTGTGCGCCAATGTACACTTGAAAGTGATTCTGGAAACGGGTGAGTTGAAGACGATACAAAATATATATAAGGCTTCGCAAATCGCTATGGCAGCAGGGGCAGATTTCATCAAGACATCTACTGGCAAAATTTCCGTTAATGCAACTCCAGAAGCATTTTTGGTGATGATGGATGCCGTGAAAAGACACTATGCAGAGACTGGAAAAATGGTCGGAATTAAGGCCGCTGGCGGAATTTCTGACCCGGAAACTGCGATGCTGTACCTTAAAATGCTGGATGCAATACTTGGCAAACAATGGATGACACCACAATATTTCCGTTTTGGCGCCAGTCGCTTAGCGAATAAGGTGTTTGATAAAATCAAATAAAAAAAAATCGTAAGGTGTAGATTGTGAACAAAATAATTGTATTTTTGCACCCCGAAAAAAATTAAAGTAATTTTTAACATTTAAAACATTAAAAAACTATGACGAAAGCTGATATCGTTAATGAAATTTCCGGTAAGACAGGATTTGACAAAAACAGTGTTCAAACTATTGTAGAAGTTTTCATGACATCTGTTAAAAACTCCATGACCAACGGAGAGAATGTATATTTGAGAGGTTTTGGTAGCTTCATCATTAAAGAAAGAGCTCAAAAGACAGCTCGAAATATTTCCAAACACGAAACTATCACAATTCCTGCACACAATATTCCTGCATTCAAACCTTGCAAGACTTTTGTTAACGCTGTGAAGAAATCTACAAAATAATTTTTATAAACGTTTAAAAAATTTACAATTATGCCAAGTGGTAAAAAAAGAAAGAGACATAAAATGTCTACTCATAAAAGGAAAAAACGTCTCAGAAAGAACAGACATAAGAATAGATAACCTTTTATGAGTTAATCTCGATGAAAACTAAATAGAGCATATTTGTTCTGTTTAGTTTTCATTGTTTTTAGAGAAATACAATTATGAGTGAAACTGAATTGACAAAAGAACTGGTGATTTCCTCCCATGATAATGAGGTCCAAGTGGCCTTGTTGGAGGATAAGAAACTGGTAGAAATCCATACGGAAAAATCGTCGGCTCAGTTTTCGGTTGGTGACATTTATTTGGGAAAGGTCCGCAAACTGATGCCGGGCTTGAATGCTGCCTTTGTTGATGTGGGAAGTGAAAAAGATGCTTTTCTGCACTATTTGGATTTAGGCATTCATGCGCGTACGGTCAATGCCTTCGTCAGTCAAGCCATTGAAACCGGCAAGCGCAGTATTAGCAAGGTGCAGTATCTGGAAGAGGTGCCCAAAAACGGCAAAATCACAGATGTTATTACGTGCGGACAGCAGATCATGGTTCAAGTAGCAAAAGAACCGATTTCCACCAAAGGACCCAGAATTACAACGGAAATATCCTTTGCGGGCCGTTATCTGGTATTGGTGCCATTTGGAGATAAAGTATCCATCTCCCAAAAAATCAAAAGCAGCGAGGAACGAAAACGCCTGAAATCTATTGTACAAGGCATCAAACCTCGCAATTTCGGTATTATCATCCGAACTGTAGCCGAACATAAAAATGCAGAAGAACTCACTGCTGATTTGGATTCCCTGAAATATAAATGGGACACAGCAGTGGAAAACCTTTTTGCATCTAAAGCTCCTTTGCGCATAGTCGAAGAAATGGACTGTGTGTCTTCACTTCTTAGAGAATGGTTAACAGACTCATTCCATGCAATTTATATTGACACACCGGAAGTGTTTAAGGAGGCTAAGAACTATATACATCTTTACTCTCCCGAACAAGAGGGGATTGTGAAGTTGTACAACGAAAAACAACCGATTTTTGAACATTTCAATATAGCCAAACAAATCAAAGGGTCGTTTGGCAAAGTGGTTACCGTTAAAAGTGGTGTCTACCTCATTATAGAACATACTGAAGCCATGCATGTGATTGACGTAAATAGCGGCAATCGTGTGAAGGCTAACCAAACACCTGAAGAAAACGCACTGAATACCAACTTGATAGCTGCTGCTGAAATTGCCAGACAACTTCGTCTGCGCGATATGGGCGGCATCATCACAATCGACTTTGTGGACTTGCATCAAGCGGGTAACAAGGTTGAACTCTTTAAGGCCATGTCTAATTTTATGAAAAACGATAAGGCCAAACATACCATTCTGCCTCTGAACAAATTCTGT
>JAKSMD010000095.1 GCA_024400815.1 Bacteroidales bacterium
ATTTAGACAGGAGATTGAGAATTCCCATCCAGCACTTGTCTTGCTATGCGCTCACACCTGAGGAGAACTCCATTTTATACAAGCAAATCCAAAACAAAAAACACGCCCCTGTAGATGACGAACAAGCCGCCCGCCAATACAACTTATTGCTGGCGGCCCTCCCCCACTCTCCACTGCAGCACTATGAGGTCTCCAACTTCGCCATACCGGGCTTTGAATCTCAGCACAACGCTTCGTACTGGGACCACACCCCATACCTTGGTCTCGGTCCCTCCGCCCACTCCTTCGACGGACACAGCCGGCAATGGAATCCGAGCAACCTGAAGCAATACATCGCCAACATTGCACAGCACCAAGATTGCGAAGATAGCGAGACGCTCACCCCAACAGACCTCTTCAACGAGACTATTCTACTGGGGCTGCGCACCCGCAACGGCATCGACTTAGACCGCATTGAACGTCAATTCGGACGCGAACACAGCGAGCGCCTGCTGCACTATTTCACGCACAAGGTAAGAAACGACTTTTACGAGCAAAAAGAAAGCCGGCTTCGTTTGACGGAAGCCGGCCTATGGTTTGCCGACGGCATCGCCGCCGACGCATTTGTCGAATAACTATTTTCTATTCTTGAAACGGTAACCCAAATTCAAAGAAACATTTACATAGGGGTGTCTTTCAACGTGAGTTCCCATTATGGTTGTACCATCAGTCTGCACTAAAGGAACTAAATACCATGAATTATAAGCACCTGCTGAGAAATCCATAAAGGCAAAGAAACGGCCTTTGGTAGCACCCAATCGCAGTGTGGCACCTAAACCGAAGTTGTCATGTTCCCAATTCTCTTTTGTCCAGCCAAATTCTCGACGAGCTATTTTGCGTGGACGATTGTAGGTTTCGGTAGGACAACGGAAATCCAAGCCAAGGCCCAACATGAAAGCAGATTTATTTTCATAATCTCCAATCAGCAACATCGGGCCAGCACCCACGTGGGTAGGACCGGCAATGCAATATTTCAGGGTAGCAAAACCGCCCATAGCCACCTTATCATTGCGTGGGAATGGCACAGCAAAGTCAAAACCCAAACCTAAGCCGATATAGAAAGTAGAGGTGAACTCCATATCCAAGCAGCCATCAACGCCAATGAAGTTTTTACGCAACAAACCAGGATACATAGGAGCTTCCACCGTCTTTGCTTCAACTTTTTCTTCTTTAGGTTCTTCACGTACCACTTTTTCGGTATAGTCGCCAATGGTCCAACGAACCTTGCCTTGGTGGGCGCTTGGCACATAGCAAGTCAAGTTCTGCCATCTCTTGATCAACTCTTGAGCCATATTTTCAAATTGGTTTTCCAACTCGCTAAAGTCAGACAACAGAATAGGGTCTTCGGAAGACAAACCGTCAAAAACGGCTTTATAGAGTTTGTTATCTTCAGAAACATCATTGCCTTTAATTGCAATGACATAGCTCTTCAAATTGGAATTGGCAATCGTTCGATTCACCACATGGTCACGAACATATTGATAATACGGATTGTCCAAACCTTCTTGCGGAACGCCGATATTGGCATCCATAGAGTGATTATCATAACCATCTGTGAAGGAGACCATGCAAGCATAATCGAATTTTTCGGATTCTACAGAAGAGAGATTTTCAACATAATTGGAAATCATATCTGAACCCTTATGCATAGCGTAATAAAGGGCGGTATTGTTATACAGCGTCATATCTTGGATAAAGCGAATCATCTCGTCACGAGAAGAAGCTGTCAGAGGTTCAATCTGGCGCGTCATCCGGTCGGCATTGCCCATGGTGTTAAAGCCGATGATGCCCAAACGGATGCTGCCATCAGAAGAAGCATTGTAGAGGATGTTGATAAACTTCGTAGCACTGTTCTTCAACTTGGCAAAATTATCGTCTCCCAATGACTTACTGCAGTCCAGCACCAACATAACAACCATAACCTTGTCGGTTTCGAACTCCTGTTGCGCGTCTTTCACTTCGCTATCGCGTTGCCAAGTATATTCTTTTCCATTGTACTGCCATTTCCAGAACTTAAGTCCAGAGCTAAAACCTTCGGGACAGTCGGTAGAGGCCCTGTCAAATGTAAAGGAAATTGACTCATCCGCTTCTTTTGTACCATAAATGTATTCTACCGGCGTAAAATGTATGCCTTTAGAAGAAATGTTGGACAATTGATAGATGAACTGTCCATTTGTACTCTGCGTAATGCTGTAGTCTCCTTCGATGTAGTATTTTGCTTTTTCTGCTTGTGAAAATGCACTCACACAAAGGAACATAGCGACAATTGCAAATAAGATTTTTTTCATAGCATTAAAATTTAATCTAAAAAACTCCTAAAGTGTAAAAATATTGTATACTAATTATTGAAAAGGCAAAAGTACGGATTTGCCATTGGATTTTTGAGGCTTCAAAAAATAGTTGTTAACCATCCATTTTGAATAACAATGGTATTTTTTCGTATGTTTGCAAATTCAAAAAAAATAGGCAATGAAAAATTTAAGACTACTTCTAATGGTTGTATGCGCCGTCCTTCTATTGTGCGCATGCGGTAAAAAAAGCAACCCCATCGTCATCATCCCGCAGCCGGTTGAATGCCAGCCTAAAAGCGGACATTTCACAATAAATGATGAAACTTTTCTCTGCTTCGACAACATCAGTCCGGAAGATGTGGCATTGATGAAATACATCAATCATTCTTATAAGAAATACTTCTCTCTCACGCCCAATTTGGGTGACAAGAGCAGTTGTCATAAGAACTATATTTTATTCTCTATCAATAAAAAAGAAAATAAAGAAATTGGAGATGAAGGTTATACCTTGAGTGTCAAGAAAAACAAAGTCATCGCCAAAGCCAACACGCCGGCAGGTTAGTTCTACGCATTCCAGACCCTCTTGCAAATGACCTATCCGGATGAGTTGGCCCAAGCCAAGAAGGTAACACTTCCGTGCGCAGAAATCACGGACTTTCCGCGTTTCGCCTATCGTGGCACGCACTTGGATGTCTCGCGCCATTTCTTCGATGTGGACTTTGTCAAAAAATACATTGACGTCTTGGCCATGTACAAAATCAACAAATTCCACTGGCATCTTACCGACGATCATGGCTGGCGCATCCAAATCGACAAATATCCTGAACTGACACGCATTGGCGCTTGGCGTCCGGAACGCGACCAATGGGACACGCTCCATCCGGTTCAACCCGACGAGCCTATGACTTACGGCGGCTTCTACACCAAAGACCAAATTCGCGAAGTCATTGAATATGCTGCCATTCGACATATCGACATCATCCCTGAAATTGAAATTCCAGGACACTGCAGCGCAATTCTTGCCGCCTATCCGCAATTCGCTTGCGACGATTATCCTTACACCGTCGCAGTAGGTCCATACTGGCCCCCTAAAGCAATTATGTGCGCAGGCAACAACGACGTCATCACTTTCTACAAAGACGTGCTCACCGAAGTGGCCGAACTCTTCCCCTACCCTTACATCCACATCGGCGGCGACGAAGCGTTCAACGACAATTGGCAAGTTTGTCCAAAATGCCAACAACGCATTGCGGATAAGCATTTGAAAAATGAATTTGAATTACAACAATGGTTGATGAACATCATGGAAAAACATCTTTCCCAATTGCACAAAAAAGCCATCATCTGGGACGACATCGTTTCCAAAGACATGGTCAACATGTCCACCATCCTGTGCTGGCAAAGTTTTGATGTCGCAAAAATTGCTGCAAAGCACGGCAACGATGTCATCATGTGTCCAACCTCCCATTGTTACTACAACTTCTATCAAGGTGACAAGAAAACGGAACCTCTCTGTATGGAAGGAGAGGTCACTTTGGAAAAGGCCTACAGTTTCGACCCTATGCCGAAAGGACTTAGCGGAAAAGACGCAAAACACATTCTCGGGGCACAATGCAATCTCTGGACGGAATTCATCAACACTCCGAAACAAGCCGAATACATGCTGCTTCCTCGCCTTTGCGCCCTTTCCGAATGTGTATGGACACCGGCTGAGCAGAAAGACTGGAAGAACTTCTCCAATAGAGTTGAATTCCATCAAAGAATGCTTAAGAAGTTAGGCTACAATTGCAGAGACAAGAAATAGATACTATGCCGAATGCTTTTCGGCATCATACCCATAAAAAAAGGATAGGCAACCTATGGTTCCTATCCTTTTTTTTATGAGAGCACTGCCAATAAAAGCTTATCTTTTTTCTTCAGAAATAAAAAGAGGAGAATTTCTATAATAGTCGAAATTCAAATTGCTCGTAGCAGAACCTTTCACCAAAGTATCTTCATTATGAGCTTGGGCATTGTCCAACTTGAGATTCTTCGTACAATGGTTACGCGATGCGAAAATGCCGTATGCATTGTCGTTATCTGAAATAAAGTTAGTGTATTCCAAACGATTTTGCACGATGCTGCTATTCGGAGTGGCCACATCGCGATATTTCACAAAAGCATCATTAGCGGCCCAAACATTCAGTTGAATACAATAATACGGCTGATTGTCTATGGCATCAATATAGCGGGTCACATGACTGTTCGGTTCAATATTTTGAGACAAAAATGTATAAAAAGTATTGGGGGTAATGTTGTATCCTATTTCACGGCCGTCGCCACCCACCGTTTGATTATCACGAATCAAATCCGGATTCAATTTCTTGGATAACTTTTTATGGGCAATGGCCCCCGTCACATTATCAACTTCAATATAATAGAAGTCCATATAGATGTCATACGCAGCCGCATTATTGGCCGCATAGAATTGAATCTTATACAATTGGTCCAAATTCATATTCCAGTTGCCCGTTGGACGGCGCACGGAAAAATCGCCAACAATTTGCGTTTCTGCATACGATTCCTTGCCCGTATTCACATTTTTAATCACCAAACGATAAGTCGCATCTTCATTCAACTTCCAATTCGAATAATAGAGCAGTTGCTTCGGCTGGGCGAAATACCCTGGGACCTTGTTCACCTTTGTCGTCGTATCCAGGATGGCGCTACGGTTAAGTTGGCCATTCAGATACTCTTCCAAACGGACTTGGATGGAATCTACTGGATAGTAAATATTTTCCCAATTGGATGCCTGCTCAAACGCATTGTCATCTGTTAAAAAGCCCTTATAGATTTTGAAATAGTGAGTGGTGTCATTCATATCCAATATAGAATAACTAAAAGAGATATCTTTATAATCGGCGGTCAAGTCGATATCGTCATTGCAACTCACCAAAGAGAAAATGGAAAAGCAGATTACAACTGGAAGAAGAAAATGTTTTATATTCATATATTTATTTGTATTAACTAATTATAATTCGGGATTGTTCTCACCCATTTTGTTCCAATGAGTTCACCCTTGTTGTTGGTTTTTGTATTGCGAGCAAATTGCTCATTGATATAATATACCAAGCGCACCGTAATCAAATGGTTGCGCAATTTATTGGTTTCATTTCGAAGAATCTCAAAACCGCCACTGGCATTAGGACTGCCGCAGATATAAGTCATTTGACGAATAGGAACCATAGAGAATTCCCATCGTACGCCCAGACTCAAATTCTTGTACAGACGGATATCCGCATCGGCTAAGATAGACCAATCGCTCGTGCGGAAAGTGCCAGAACGGACATTGGTATAGCGGGTGAAACCGTTATAGATTTCCTTTGCGCGCACCAAGCGGCTCCAAGAAAAGCCAAGGCCGAATTTGCAGCCCGTACGCATATCTTCATAATGAAAGAGAACCGGAATCTGCACATAATCCAAGGAAATATTGCATTTGATATTAGGATTGAACGGAATTGTACGATTCACATCCTCAAACATAGAGCGGTCATAATGAATAGTGTCGAAATAGCCCTCTGAGCAATGCTTATAAGATCCTTTTTGAGCAAATAGCAACTCTGCGGAAACCGTCCAAGTTTCTGCGCGGTTAAGTGGCAAATGCACGCCCAAGCCAGCATTGACACCGAATTTAGTAAAGCCATGGATATCATCGCCTTCAATCTGTGCGCAATTCATGCCCAACACCGCCGAGCCGACAAATCGCTGAGCATTGGCAGTAGCAACCACCGATAGCAATCCAAGCACAAAAAGGAAGTTCAAAAACAATCTTTTCATTTTCCAAAATTAAGGGCGGCAAAAATACAAAAAAAGTAACAATGCCCCAATGTTGTATTTTTAGTGTCTATGCAATTTTGCTTTAATAGCAGTTGCGGCAGATTTCACCATTTTGCGCTCCATATAAAGGGCAAAGGCGACATATAGGCAAAGGAGGAGCGTATTCATTACCAATTCCAAGGCAACACTTTGAGGGTGTATGCAGCGAGTCAAAGCATACAAGCCAAGGGCCACGGCAAAATAGAGCAAGATGGGCACCACTTTGTAAGGGATAGGGGCACGCTTCTGTCCAACAATATAAGACAGCAGCATGCACACGCCATAGCCGGCAAAGCCAGCCCACGCACACGCCATATAGCCGAATTTAGGTACGAACAAGAAATTGATGGCCAACAGCACCACACAGCCGATGCCAGAGAAGATGGCGCCCCAATAGGTTTGATATCCTTGTTTCACCCCATTCTTCACACGGTCCGTCGTCTTGTACCAAAAAGAAAGATTGAAATAGATTCCCATGAATATTTCAGCCATCATCACAACGGGAACAGCGCGCAAGCCTTCCCAATAGTCACGACGAATGATGTACTTGAACACATCAATGTAGCACATGACAGCCAAGAAGGCAAAGAGCGTAACGACAATGAAATACTTCATTACATCAGCCTGCTGCTGCTTGTCGGCCTGGTCGCGTTTGCCACTAAACACGAATGGTTCGTACGCATAGCGGAAGGCCTGTGTGATCATCGCCATAATCATTGCGATTTTCACGCAGGCGCCATAAATGCCCAATTGGACCTCCCCTTCCAATCCGGGAACGATGAAACGATAGCAGATTTTATCAGCCACCTGATTCAAGATTCCAGCGATACCCAAAAGCAGCAAAGGCCAAGTATAGCTAAGCATTTTCTTGAGCAGCTGGACATCCATGCCATAGCGCAAGGCTTTCATCTCCGGAATAAAACCGAGCATCACTGCCGCCGTACAAATCAAGTTAAGGATGAAAATGTAGCCAACCTGATAGGACGGATCATACCAACCAAGGAGTTGAGGACAGCTCTGATAGATTTTGGGAACCACCAGAAAGACGAACAGATTCAGCGCGATGTTACAGATAATAAATGACAGTTTTAGGGCTGCAAACTTCCATGCGCGGTTCTCGCTTCTCAAACGGGCAAACAGAATTGCCTGAAAAGCATCCATGCCGACAATGATGGCCATGATTTCCACAAACTCTGGATGGGCCTCATAGTGCAACGCATTTGAAATCGGTCCAAGAAAGACCGTCACCAACAGAACAAAAGCCAAGGAGACAATGCCCACGGCAAGTGCAGAAGTGGAGAAAACTTTCGGATTGGGCGCTTCATTTTCCTCGTGGCGTGAAAAACGGAAGAATGTGGTTTCCATGCCGAAAGTCAGCAAGACCAAAATCAGTGCCGTATAGGCATATAGGTTTGTAACCACGCCATAGCCGCCAGATGCAGCTGCAATTTTGTAGGTATAAAGAGGCACCAGCAGGTAGTTTAGAAAACGTCCGATAATGCTGCTTAGGCCATATATAACAGTCTGACTAAGAAGATTTTTAATCGTTTTTGCCATAATAAATTAAAAAAAAGATAACGCAGCAAACTTAAATAAATTGTAGGCGTGACGTGGCAAAAAGAGAAAAAGTTGTGAGCAGTTAAAAGTTGAGAATGTGAGCAAGAAACAGACCCTTGACTTTTTGCCTTCTTCTGCCATT
>JAKSMD010000096.1 GCA_024400815.1 Bacteroidales bacterium
AATAGCGATGATAGGTTACGGCAACATCGGTCGGGCCGTCGAACAGGCCGTGCTGGCCTCCGAAGATATGCAACTGACGGGCATTTACCATCATAATGACAATTTTGACCATATCGATGCGGATGTGGTGGCACTTTGCACGCCCACGCGCGAAGTGCCGGGCTTTGCCGAGCAAATGCTCCAACGCGGCATCTGCACCGTCGATAGCTTCGACATCCACGGACAGATTTACGACCTCCGTGCCAAGCTGATGCCTCTGGCAAAGCAACACCAGGCGGTGAGCATCATTTCCGCCGGTTGGGACCCGGGCTCCGATTCTGTCATCCGTGCCCTGCTGATGGCAATGGCCCCCAAGGGCATCACTTATACCAACTTCGGACCGGGCCGCAGTATGGGCCATACCGTGGCTGTGAAGGCTATTGCCGGCGTGAAGGACGCGCTTTCCATGACGATCCCACTGGGCACGAGCATCCATCGCCGCATGGTCTATGTGGAACTGGAAGACGGCGCCGATTTCAAAACCGTGGAGCAGGCCATCCTACATGACGACTACTTCGTGCACGACGAGACGCACGTGGTACAGGTCCCTTCTGTAGATTCTCTCAACAATGTGGCCCACGGCGTGAACCTGGTGCGCTCCGGTGTGAGCGGCGACACCCACAACCAGCGCTTTGAGTTCAATATGGAAATCAACAACCCCGCACTTACGGGTCAGGTGCTCGTTTCCTGCGCGCGTGCCGCCGTACGTCTCCAACGCGAAGGCCGTCCGGGCGCCTATACGATGATCGAAATCCCGCCGATTTATATGCTGCTGGGCGATGAGGAACAACTTATTCGGGGACTGGTGTGAGAAGTGAGAAGTGAGAGGTGAGGGAGATGAAGCTGTCTGGAAGGCAGTACGAGGCGAGAGGTGAGAAGTATGGGGACTCCCCGATGCTAACGACTGAAAGCTAATCTTTAATGATATGGATACAAACAACATAGGAAGTCAGCGATTGGCGCGTTTGGAGGAGCACGATCGTGAGGTGCTCAAGACGGATATGAGTCCGGCGCAAACGTGCTTTTACATTGGCGTGGCATTGAGTGTGGCCTTTTTCCTGTTGGCTGTCATTCTTTTCGATAAATACTGGCTGGGCCTGGTCGGGGCGGTACTGCTGGCTGGCGGCGGCCGATGCATTGATTATCTCTCCAATAGAGATCTCCGACGTGATTTGGCAGAAGATGAGAAGATTGTCACGGTCCGCAAGATTGAAAAGTTAGAGGTCAATCCGAAGACGGGAACTTTTGTGGGCGGCCCTTTCTCGGCCAGCGACAGAAGTGTGCATGACCTCTATCAGGCGGGCTATTTTGTGAAGATTGGCAATTTGTGGTATCCGGTGCGCAAAGAGGAGTTTGAAGCGATGCAGGGCGCCGAGGTTTGCGAGGTGCACACCGCACAGTACAGTCAAACGTTCCTGGACTGCACAGCGGTAAGATAATGGTGACTATATACTTGCAGATCCTATTGATGCTTCGCATTTTACGAAAAAAAAACGGAACCTTTTGAGGTTCCGTTTTTGTTATAGGGTTGTATCGGATTCTTCTTCGGTGATAACCAATGGAGGAGCGAAGCGGATGATGTGTTGGTGTGTCGGTTTTGCGAGCACGCCGAGTTCTTTCATCTTCAAGCAGACGTCCCAAGCTTCTTTGCCGTTGGTCGGTTGGATGATGATGGCGTTCAAGAGACCTTTACCACGAACTTGTTTGATCATTGGGCTGTTGACCTTGCTCATTTCATCGCGGAAGATTTGTCCGAGATAAGCAGCGCGTTCAGCGAGTTTTTCTTCTTTCACAACTTCGAGAGCGGCGATACCTACGCGGCAAGCGACAGGGTTGCCACCGAATGTGGAGCCGTGTTCGCCCGGTTTGATGTTGAGCATGATGTCGTCGTCGCAAAGAACGGCGGAAACAGGCATTGTACCACCGGAGAGGGCTTTGCCGAGGATGAGGATGTCAGGACGAACGCCTTCGTGGTCGCAAGCCAGCATCTTACCTGTACGAGCGATACCGGTTTGAACTTCGTCAGCCATAAACAGTACGTTGTGAGCTTTACAGAGGTCATAGCATTTTTTCAAATAGCCATCGTCTGGAACGTAAACGCCAGCTTCACCTTGGATAGGTTCAACGAGGAAACCGCAAACCATAGGATCTTCAAGAGCCTTTGCCAATGCGTCAACATCGTTGTACGGGATCTTGATGAAACCAGGGGTGAAAGGACCGAATCCTTGGTAAGCGTCAGGGTCGATGGAGAGGGAGATGATGGTGATGGTACGACCGTGGAAGTTGCCGTCGCAAACGATGATCTTAGCCTGGTTCTCAGGAAGACCTTTCTTGTCGTAACCCCAACGACGAGCAAGTTTCAAAGCGGTTTCATCAGCTTCAGCGCCAGAGTTCATCGGGAGCACTTTGTCATAGCCGAAAGTTTCGGTGACGTATTTTTCGTATGGTCCGAGACAGTCATTGTAGAAAGCACGGGAAGTAAGGGTGACTTTCTGACATTGATCCATCATAGCACCGATGATCTTCGGGTGGCAGTGACCTTGGTTTACTGCAGAATAAGCAGAGAGAAAATCGAAGTATTTCTTACCTTCAACATCCCATACGAATGGACCTTTACCACGAGCGATGACAACATCGAGTGGGTGATAGTTGTGTGCGCCATAACGTGCTTCCATGTCAATGGCTTGCTGACTAGATGTAATTTTTTCTACCATAATAATTGTAATTTAGTATTGTAAATGAAAAATTTCAAACGAAAACAGGCGGCAAAGATACATAAAAATCTTGTTGTTGTTCACCCTTAGGGTTACGATTTTTCAGTTTTTTTAAATTTTAACTAGAATATAGAGCGTGTTGGGAGCTTGTGATGTGAAGCGTAAAGTTTTTTGATAGGATGCCCTGAAATCCAATTTTTTTGTGTATGTTTGCGGGCTTATTTTGAAATAATAAAAATATTTGAATATGAAGAAGTTTTTCGCTTTGTTAGCCCTTGTAGCTGCCTTAGTTGTTACCTTTACATCCTGCAAACCGGATGATGAAATTTACAACCCCCAATGTAAAATCCGCAAGATTTGGTATCGAAGTGACGTGTATGCGCCCAACGAGGTGTACAATTACGATAGCAAAGGTATGCTGACCAATATTACAATCGACTCGGCTGAAACATTTGATTTCATGTATAACAAGGATAAAACGGTTTCTCGAATCACGCATGTCGGAGAGTTCTATACGGAAACGATTGACCTGACTTATACCGAAGACCGTTTGGTGACCAAGATGGTCTATACCGTAGATGATACGGTTCGTCAAGAGATTGTTTTTACTCGTGACGAAGAGACAACTCGTATCACCAAGATTGAAGAAACATACGAAAAGGCATTCTTCGACCGCTACTATATCCTTTATCGCAGCAAGTTGTATGATGCCTTTATGGGTGACATCAACACCATTCACCAATTGGCTAAGAGTGCAGATTCTAAGGATTTGCAACTGCATAGCGTGAAAACGATCACCTACGCTCCAGGAGAGAAAGAAAAATATGAAAACATTGAATCTATCGTAGAAGAATACCCCGACTTGCGCCGCGTGGTTACGCGTACATTTACATATGATCCAGAATCTTTCAACCCATTCTATGGCTTGCAATTCGCATACGCTAAATATGCTGGCTATTATGTGAACAACAAACTTAAGGAAACGGAAGAAGTGAAGACGGCTGGCGTCGTTACGCGTTATGAAGAGAAAACCTACAGCTACGAAGGCGAGCACTATATGAATGACAAGAAGTATCCGAGACAATTCATCACGATTTCCTCTGATAACAATATTCCTATTCATACTTACATATTGTACCTCAAAAAGTAATCCTAATACATGAAACTTCATCAGGCAGGTAGGGCTATTATCATAGTCAGTTTGTCCGCTATCATACTCGCATCAGTGTGTTACGGATTCTTTATTGCCAATCTGTGGTGGGTGAATGTCATCTTTTTCTCCATCATGATTCTGCTGGGGGTGCTGATTGTTCGCTTTTTCCGCGTCCCGTATCGTATCGTCAATCGCGTTGATGGCGGCGTCTTGTCGCCCGCAGACGGCACCATCGTCTCTATAGGCCCTGCATTTGAATATGAATATTTCAAGGATGAACGCATTCGCGTTTCTATCTTTATGTCTATCAATAATGTCCATGTAAATAGCTATCCGATTGATGGAAAGATTGAGTATATCGCTTACCATCCGGGACGCTATATGTTGGCAAAGTTGCCGAAATCATCTATTGATAATGAACACAACTCTATTGTGGTCGCTAAGGATGAACACGAGAAAGTGCTTTTCCGACAAATTGCTGGTTTTATCGCCCGCCGTATCATCAGTTATCCGGAAGTGGGTGACGAGGTGAAGCAAGGTGACGAGGTGGGCATGATAAAGTTCGGCTCTCGCGTGGATGTTTTTCTGCCATTAGATGCTCAAATTGCGGTCCAAAAGGGCGACAAAGTGGTGTCGAAAAAGACAGTGCTGGCTTATTTTTAAACGCTTTTGTAGAGAACTTTTGAATAACAATAACTTATAATGAAACTCAGCATTATTATCGTCAACTACAATGTCTCCTGCTTTCTGGAACAGGCATTGAACTCCGTCTATAAAGCACTTAAGAATGTAGAAGGCGAAGTCTATGTGGTGGATAATAATTCCGTAGATGGCTCTTTGGCTATGCTGGCGACAAAGTTTCCGCAAGTGCATGTGATTGCCAACAAGGAAAATGTGGGTTTCGCAAAGGCCAATAACCAGGCAATACGGATCTCTTCTGGCGAGTATGTCCTGCTCTTGAATCCGGACACGGTTGTGGAAGAAGATACTTTTGAAAAATGTATCCAGTTTATGGATAAAACGCCAGATGCTGGCGGCTTGGGCGTGAAGATGGTCAATGGCAAGGGCGAGTTCCTGCCAGAGTCTAAACGCGGCCTGCCTTCTCCTGCGGTATCTTTCTACAAGTTGTTTGGACTATCCAAACTCTTCCCGAAATCCAAACGCTTCGGCGCTTACCATTTGACCTATCTCAGTAATGATGAAATACATTCTGTGGAGGTACTTGCCGGCGCCTTTATGCTGATGCGTCGTAGTGTCCTCGACAAGGTCGGTCTTTTGGATGAGGATTATTTTATGTATGGCGAGGATATCGACCTGTCCTATCGGATTCTCAAGGGCGGCTACAAAAACTACTATTTCCCAGAAACGCGCATCATCCATTATAAAGGCGAGAGTACCAAAACGGGCAGTTTGAATTATGTGCACGTCTTTTACAAGGCAATGCAGATTTTTGCTCGGAAACACTTTTCACAGAAAAATGCTAAACTCTTTAACTTTTTGATAGATTGCGCTATTTGGTTCCGCGCTTCGCTGGCGGCCTTAAAGCGTATCATTGCTCGCTTGCTGATGCCGATGCTCGATTTTATCTGCATTTATGCTGGCATGTTTGTCTTGGCTCTCTACTGGCAGCAAAATATTCTGCAGCAGCGTCATAGTGCTTTCCCGCGCTATTACTTCTATTTGATTATACCTATATATATATTAATATGGTTGATTTCGGTGGCCTGTTGTAAAGGATATCGAAAACCCATTAGACTAAATAATGTAAATAAGGGGATTGTCTTGGGTACCGTGCTGATCTTGCTGATCTATGCTCTTCTTCCCGAGACACTGAGATTTTCCCGTGCGGTGGTGGTGCTGGGGGCCATGTGGACCATCATATCCATCAACCTTATGCGCTATATCATCCGTAAGTTGAACCTTAAAGGTGATTATTTTGATAATCAGAGCCGTCGCCGTATTGCCGTTGTGGGCAGCATGCCGGAAACGGAACGTGTCTTGAATCTGGTGCAGATGATGGACGAGAAATGCGATTTTGCCGGTGTCGTTTTGACGGAAGAGGTAGAAAATCCTCAAAATGCAGTCATCGGGAAACTTTCCCAAATTGCGGATTTGATTATGCTGTATCGTCTCAATGAGGTAATCTTCTGTTCGAAAGATGTTCCTGCCGACCAGATTATCGATTGGATGAGCCGCTTGCAATCTTTCCAAGTAGAGTATAAGATTGCCCCTGAAGACAGCTTCTCTGTGATTGGCAGCAATTCTATTTTTTCTTCTGAAGACTTATATGCGATTCCAGTTCATGCCATTGTGCAAAAGAGTAGTCGCCGCAACAAACGCCTCTTTGATGTTTGCAGTGCCTTACTGTTGCTCATCTTATTGCCGCTTGACATTTGGTTTGTGGAAGAAAAAGGCGGTTTTGTACGAAATATATTTGCCGTATTGAGTGGCAAAAAGAGTTGGGTGGGATGCCAATCCACTACCGGCAATCCCGCCGCAGAGACCTTGCGTCCTGGCGTGTTGTTCCCTTCAGATGCCTTCAAAGGTCGTGAATTCTCCTCCGATATGATGGCGTTAGCAGATCGGCTTTATACTCGCGATTATAAGGTCCGTTTGGATTTCCATACGATGTTCAAGGCTTTCCGCCAGTTGGGACGATGATGTGCTAATGGTTGAAGAGAGAAGGACTCCAAAATGTTTAATTGACAATTGATAATTTTGGAGATTCCCAAATGCTATTAGCAGCCGGGGGCGCTAAAGTCCCTTCATGTCTTTCGGTTTGAAGTTCGCCTTCATGACGGATTTGATTTCGGGGTTGTAATAGAGCTCGTCTATCTGTAGTTTTTTATGGTTGAAGACATAGTTGTCGATGAATTTGTCCATTAGTTCGAATTCGTATTTGAAGTATCCGGCGACATCATGGCCGATGCCTTCGTAACGGCGGATTTGATAGGGGTAATCAAACTTTTCGAAACGTTTTACCAGGGCATCGCTGCCGAACATGCCTAGGTTGAAGAACTGGATTTGGGTGTATTTGACAAGGCGGTCGCTGGTGCCATGGCAGAAGAGGGTGGGGGCGGGCGGTTGGACGCGGTATTTGACTTTGCCCTTTCTAGAGAATATGGCTCCGGAGAAAGGCATCAGTCCGCCGTAATGGAAGGTGTCAGGCAGTATTTCCGCTCCGTGAATGCGGTTGCCTAAGAAGTAGTCGGCCTCTAAAATGGCGATGGCGCCGGCGCTGCTGCCCACCAATACGATGTAGTCGGGATTGATGGTGAACTGTGGTGTGTGTAGCAGGTTCTTGAGTATATAGTCGGTGGCGCTGATGACATCTTCGCCCGCCATCTCGATGGAGCGCTCGTATTTGTTCAAGTTGGCGACCATGCCGTAGGAGGCTTGTCCCTTCATGCCCAATCGGTAGTCAATGGAAATCACGACCCAGCCTTTTTGCGTGTAATAGTCTTTTAGTATAGGAATCTTTGATGAACTGTATGTAAATATGGCAGCTGACA
>JAKSMD010000097.1 GCA_024400815.1 Bacteroidales bacterium
AGAAAATCAAGGAAATAGAGACCTATTATAAAAACTGTGCCGACGATGGCGCCACGGCCGACGACATTGAAGCCAGCAAAAAGGCGATGAGCTCGATGGAAATCATCCTCGGAGAGCCGTCGCGTTTGGAAAGGCTGGCCATCGACATCCACGACCACTACGTGGCCTCCTGTGCCGGAGATCCCGACAGAATACAGAAAGCAATGATTGTATGCTCCAGCCGCCCGATAGCCTACGCATTGTTGCAGCAGTTCAAAGCCAAATATCCGGAATGGTTTGAGGGAAAAAAACATCCGGATGGCATTAGTGTAACGGACGAAGAATTTAGAGAACTGACGCCGATGCCGTTTATGGCGATGGTTTCGAGTGTGGGCAGCAACGACGAGCCGGAAATGTACAACTATTTGGGCGGCGCTGCCAACGACAAGCGTTCTGAAAACTTTGACGCAGCTTTCAAGCAAGAAAAATCAAACTTCCATATCGTCATTGTGGTGGATATGTGGATTACCGGTTTCGATGTGCCGTCGCTTACTTATATGTACAATGACAAACCGTTGAAGAAGCACATGCTAATACAGACCATCAGCCGTGTCAACCGCAAATTTCCGGGCAAGGAACACGGTCTGATTGTAGATTACATCGGTATTCGCGACAACATGCGCGAGGCTATGAAATTATATGGTGGCGACTCATCTGTAGCTCCTACCGCCGACGATGTAGAGCAAGCCACGTGCGTTTTCCGCGACGAGCTGGGCATTATCCAGCAGCAGTTCGCCGACTACGACCTGATGCCGTTCCTCAATCCAGGTTGTGATCCTATTGAGCGTTACCGGTTGCTGGCCAAAGCTGCGGAATATGTATTCGTTTCCACGCAGGAGCTGAACAGCGATAACAGCAAAGGCAATAAAAAAGTTTCTTTCAAAACCTATTTTTTGAACCGGGTAAAACGCATGCGCACGGCTTACGATATTTGTCAGCCTTCCGGTGAATTAGGCGAAGAGGAGTCTGCCTTGGCGCAATGTTTCATGGCCATTGCCGGATTCGTGCGCAAGATGAGCGGTACCACCGAGCTTGACACGGACACGATGAACCGCAATGTGGCGAAGATGGTAGAAGAAGCGTTACTCTACAACAAAGTGGAAAGCGTGTTGGAAAGCGGGGAACAGGAAGACATCTTCAGTCCCGAGTATTACGAGAAACTGTCCGACATCAAGATGCCCGCCACCAAACTCGAGATTCTGATCAAGATGCTGAAAAAGCAGATTAAGGAGTACGGCAAGGTGAACCAAGTGGCCGCCAAATCTTTTCAGGAGATGATAGAAAAGACTATAGAAGAGTACCACGAGCGACGCAAGCATCTGACCATTGAGGAAGCCGGTCAGACGCAGGACGAGGCCACCGAAAGCATCATCCGGAATGCCACCGACCAGGCGTTGAAGATTCTGCAAGAGATGAACGCCAGCCGCGAGAGTTTCCGAAAAATCGGGCTCACCTTTGAAGAGAAGGCCTTCTACGACATATTGATGGCTTTGCGCGACCAGTACAACTTCGAATATGGCGAAGACAAGAAGATTGATGGCATCATTTTGAACGAAAAGTGCAAGAATTTGGCCAAGAAAGTCAAAGAGATCATCGACACCAAGTCCACCTTTGCCGACTGGCTCAACAACCAGAACATCCGCGACCAGCTCAAATTCGACATCAAAGTCTGCCTCATCAAAAACGGCTATCCGCCGCAATACAGCCCGGAGGTTTTCAGTAAGGTGATGGAGCAGGTGGAAAATTTCGAAGAGAACGGCGGGGAGTAAGAGGTTTTGAAAATTAAATTTTAAAAGCGAAAATTATGACAGAAAAGAAAAACAACGGAGTGATTTACATTCTTTCCAATCCATCTTTCCCAGAATATGTAAAGATTGGTTATGCCGATGATTTGCAGAAAAGGCTTAAAGAACTCAATCGGAGCGAGTGCATTCCGTTCGCATTTAGAGTTTACGCTGTATATGAGGTAGCCGAGCGTTTGCAAGACAAGGCGATTCACGCCATGATTGACAATTTAAATCCCAATCTGCGTGCGATTGATACTTTTGATGGGAAAAAGAGAACAAAAGAATTTTTTGCGATGACGGTTGACGATGCTTTCAACATCCTTCAAACCATCGCCAATATCAGTGGAACTGCGGACAAGTTGCACAAACTGACGCCAGAAGGAAAGACCATTGAAGAAGAAAAAAAGGCTGAAGAAATTGAAAACAGCACAACATATCTCGAAAGCGACTTGCTCTCAAAAGGTGACACCGATGCTGTCGCTTTGTACAATCAATTGAAAACTGAAATCTTAAAGCTGGGTGATATATCTGTTCAGCCTAAAAAGTTGTACGTTGCCTTCAAGACCAAGCGGAATTTCACCGATGTTCAAATTCAAAAACAAAATTTGAAAATCTTCCTTAATATGTCTATGGGAACGCTCAAAGATCCCGATGGATTTGCTGCGGATATGTCCACTACGGGACATTGGGGAAATGGAGATTATTGTGTACGTGTTACCGACAAATCTCAAATTGAATATACAATGAAACTTATAAAGCAATCATACGAAAGCAATTTAACGTAAGCATAATCACATCTGATTCTTGATATTTGTGGGCCAATCAACTGCGCCACTGTCAACCGGTTCTACCCCGAGAACTGTGACTTCGCGAGTTCCTGAAACGCATCTCCGAAGACCGCAAACCCCAGCAAGGGGAAAAGCCAATACGATGAGGTTAAAACTCCGGAGGAGTTGGAAAGTTTTTGTGTGATGCAAGGGGATACGATAAAAAATAGTACCTTTGCACCTGCAATAATTAAGCAAATGCCATGAGCGAAAAAATATCCATACGGTTTTATAAGGACCACGAAGTGCGTGCCATTTGGGACGAGGGAAAGAATCAGTGGTGGTTCTCAATAGTGGACATTGTAGGCGCGATTACGGAAAGTCCAAATCCCCGAAAGTATTGGAGCGTATTAAAGACCCGGCTCAAGAAGGCAGAAAACGAGTTGACTACAAGTTGTAGTCAACTGAAATTGACCGCTGCCGATGGAAAAAAATATGCCACAGACTGCCTGCCTCAAGATAAAATTGAAGACCTGGTAAAGTCAATTCCCAACAAAAATGCTACGGATTTTCTCGACTGGTTCACCTACAGTGATAACACCATCGATGGCAAAAGCAAAAAGAAAGCTTATACCTTTTGGGAAAGTCATTTGGTTGCAGACAATGAGGTAGGAACCACTCAGGCACTGCAGAAGATTCACGCATACCTCTTTGGTGGTCTTTATGATTTTGCCGGAAAGATTCGTACGAAAACAATTTCCAAAGGCAACACCGTGTTCTGCCTGGCCGAATATTTACCCGAAAATTTGAAGTCCATTGAGCAAATGCCGGAAACCAATTTTGATGAGATTGTGGATAAATATGTAGAGATGAATGTGGCGCATCCATTTATGGAGGGCAATGGGCGCAGCACTCGCATCTGGCTGGACCTTATCTTCAAGAAACAGTTGGGACAGTGTGTGGATTGGAGTAAAATCAATAAAAACGACTATCTAAATGCGATGATAGAAAGTCATTTGAACAGCAGCAAAATTAAAGTTTTGTTACGACAAGCCCTCTCTAACAAAATCGACGACCGCGAAATTTTCATGAAAGGTATTGACTATTCATACTATTATGAGCAAGCGGAAGAGAATTAGGGTCTTCGCAAAATAAGGCTTGCGTCACCGTCACCCGCCTCTGCCCCGAGAACGGCGACTTCGGCGAGTTGCTGAAACGCATCTCCGAGGACCGCAAACCCCGGCAAGGGGAAAAGCCAATACGATGAGGTTAAAACTCCGGAGGAGTTGGAAAGTTTTTGTGGGAAGCAAGGAGTTAAGATAGATATTGAAAAATTTTTCCCAGAATATGCGTTCACGTTAATTTTAGTGTATTTTGCAGCCTGAAAAAAGAATTGACACGGAAAATTCCGTTCTAACGATAACAGTACCCGTTTGCATACCATAAGAACTGCCTGCGGGTCATTTTTTTCGGAATCATCCCGTTCCGTCTTGTGGAGATTTCTCCGCTGCGCTACGAAATGACGATGCGCAGCTGGGCCAAAAAGGGCGGCGACGGAAAGAGATAACGCAACCGCATTGTCGTGGTGTCGCCGCAATCGCGATTGCGGCGACACCACACACAGTCTCTAACCGGCAATCTTGCGCCGCCGCCCACTATACTTCCCGAGCGCACCCGTCATCCCGAGCGGAGCGCAGCGTAGTGAAGGGATCTCAACAAGATTAAAATGGATAATCCCCAAATAAAGGTTGTCCCATAAAAATCGGTAGTTTGGACATAGCAATCCGCCGCTCGGCACGCAAGAAAACTATTACGGTCAATGTTAAGCGCGACGGTAGTGTGAATGCCGCAGCAAACAAACCTGAAACTTGAAACCAAAAGAGCGTCCCCCACGAATCGCAGAGGACGCTCTTTTTTGTTTATTATTCAATCAGTTCACTGTTTTCAGTTCACTGACCTCTATTCCTACAACAAGGAGAATGCTACGGTAAGACCAGCCATTACGATGGATACCATACTCATCAATTTGATAAGGATGTTCAAGGAAGGACCGGATGTGTCTTTGAACGGGTCACCAACGGTGTCGCCAACGACAGTAGCCTTGTGGTTGTCAGAACCCTTGCCACCGAAGTTGCCTTCTTCGACATACTTCTTAGCGTTGTCCCATGCACCACCGGAGTTGGCCATGAAAATAGCCAATACGAAACCACAACCCAGACCGCCAACAAGCAGACCGAGAACACCTGCCACGCCGAGGATGACACCCGTCAAAATCGGAGCGAGGATGGCGAGGATGGACGGCAACAACATTTCGTGTTGAGCACCCTTTGTGGAGATAGCCACGCAACGTGCATAGTCAGGAGTACCTTCACCCGTGAGGATACCCTTGATTTCACGGAACTGACGACGAACTTCTTCTACCATCTTCTGGGCAGCACGACCAACAGCGTTCATCGTGAGACCGCAGAACAAGAAGGCCATCATAGAACCGATGAATACGCCAACGAGCACTTTCGGGTTCATCAAGCTGACATTGTACCAGCTCATAAAGTCGATAAGAGTAGCATTGGAGAGTTCTTCAGCTGTCTTTTCAACGCCTTCAGCGACGTATGCCAAACCGTCAGATGCGCCATCAGCGATACGGATGAGGGCCATCTTGATTTCTTCTACATAGGAAGCAAGCAATGCGAGAGCGGTCAAAGCAGCAGAACCGATAGCGAAACCTTTACCTGTAGCAGCTGTAGTGTTGCCAAGTGCATCGAGAGCGTCGGTACGTTTACGAACTTCCGGTTCAAGACCGCTCATTTCAGCGTTACCACCAGCATTGTCGGCGATAGGACCGTAAGCGTCCGTTGCCAATGTGATACCGAGGGTGGAAAGCATACCTACAGCGGCAATACCGATACCGTACAAACCAAGAGAAAGGTTTTGAGCGGTGAAGGCGATTTGGAAACCGTTAGCGCACAAGAAAGCGAGGATGATAGCCACACCAATGGTGAGCACCGGAATCACGGTGGAAATCATACCCAAGCCAAGACCGGAGATAATAACGGTAGCCGGACCAGTTTGAGAAGATTCAGCAACCTTTTGTGTCGGTTTGTAAGATTGGGAAGTGTAGTATTCAGTGGATTTACCAATAATAACACCAGCGAGAAGGCCGACTACGACAGAGAGGGAAACGTGCCACCACATAGCGTCTTGAGTACCGAAAACGAGTGCGAAGATCACGAATGTAGCGATTGCGATAAGGACAGCAGCTGTGTTTGTACCACGGCTGAGGGCCTTGAGCAATTGGGTCATGTTAGCTTCTTCTTTCGTACGAACGATGAAGATACCGATGATGGAAAGGATAACGCCGACAGCGGCAATCATCATCGGAGCGAGGATGGATTTCATCTGCATTTCAGCACCGATGGTGGCGAAAGCAGCAGCGCCGAGAGCCATCGTGGAGAGGATGGAACCAGCGTAGGATTCGTAAAGGTCAGCGCCCATACCGGCAACGTCGCCTACGTTGTCACCAACGTTATCAGCGATAGTAGCGGGGTTACGTGGGTCATCTTCAGGGATGTTGAATTCCGTCTTACCAACGAGGTCGGCGCCAACATCAGCAGCCTTGGTGTAGATACCGCCGCCAACACGAGCGAAGAGAGCTTGTGTGGAAGCACCCATACCGAAGGTCAGCATCGTAGTGGTGATGATGACGAGATGGTTGGTTTCAGGAATGCAGGCGTTAAGGATGAGGAACCATGCGGAGACGTCCAAAAGGGCGAGACCAACAACCGTGAGGCCCATGACAGCACCACTACGGAAAGCCACTTGCAAACCTTTGTTCAAGGATTGGCGAGCGCCGTTAGCGGTACGTGCAGAAGCATAGGTGGCGGTCTTCATGCCGAGGAAGCCTGCCAAACCGGAGAAGAAACCACCGGTGAGGAATGCGAACCATACCCAGCCGTTCTGCAAATCGAACAGGGACATCACAAAGAACAAAACAGCCAAGATGACGAACACGATGGTCACCACTTTGTACTGTTGTTTCAAATAAGCCATAGCGCCTTTGCGCACATGAGCTGCAATTTCGCGCATTGTAGGAGTACCTTCATCTTCTTTCAACATTCTGCGATAGAAGAAGAATGCAAAACCTAATGCAATGATGGAAGCGCAAAATACGATCCATACAAAATTAACTAAGTTTCCCATAATGAATAAATTTTTAAAATATTGATTGTTAATTATTTGCGACTATATATTCAATTCTTACTAAAAAGTGCAAACATAATAAAAAATCGGGTATCTTTGCACAATTTTTATCAAACGACATGGCCGGCATCTACATACACATTCCTTTCTGCGCGTCTAAATGCGTTTACTGCGGTTTCTACTCTATTGCCAGCATTCGGCAGAAGTCTGATTTTCTCCACGCCCTTATAGATGAAATTCAACTTCGAAAATCCTATTTGAACACAGAGACGATACACACCATTTATTTCGGCGGGGGCACGCCCAGTTTGCTAAGCACCTCAGAAATAGTCACTATCTTAAACGCACTACATAGCACCTTCCCGTTGGACCAAGTTCGTGAAATCACCCTGGAAGCCAATCCGGAGCAGCTTACGCCGGAATACTGTAGAGCGCTGCGAGCATTAGGCATCCAGCGGTTGAGCATTGGCATTCAATCATTTCAGGACCCCGTGCTGCAATTTATGGGCAGGCGACACAACGCGAACGAGGCCATTGCCGCCGTTCGCAACGCGGCTGAGGCCGGATCCCAAACCCTCTCCATCGCTCTGAC
>JAKSMD010000098.1 GCA_024400815.1 Bacteroidales bacterium
AAGTAGGAATAACGTGAAAATAAGGGTAAAGTGCTTTTTCATAATATTAAAATTTCGTGGATTATTTATCAGAGTCTATAACCTCCCAGTGGCCGCCCTTGTCGGGACCGACACGGCGGATGAGACCTGCTTCTTGCATCTTCTTGATATTAGTTGCTATGGTTTGTCGAGAAACATCTAATTGATTGGCCAATTCTGTTGTCGTAATGTGTGAATTAGCTTGCACCAAGGAAATAATTTGTTGGTACTTTTTCTGTAAAGTTTTCTGTAAAGTTTTCTGTAAAGTTTTTTCTGACTCATCGGTATTATGGCCACTGTTGTTTCCATTCCACATAGCGACAATCTCTTTCTTTCTTCGGATTCCTTGTATTCAACAACCTGACTTTCCATGTTTTCTATTTTTCTCAGGCGGCAAATATAGTAAAATATTTAATAATTTTATAATAAATATTGTGTTTGCATATAGATTTAGGCGGACGCAATGAATTGTAATCACGGCGTACGCGATGAATCGCGTCCCTACAATTGTTCGTTCAAGTATCTAGTCGGCTAAAGCATTTACACAAACCTTCTCGTATGCTTTTTGTACTCCGCGTACTCCGGTTTGTTCTTCAGCTGTCGGCCTTCCATCAGCGGGATGCTGATGAAGCAGAACAGCAGCGTGTTCATCACCGCGCCGATGAGCCAGAACCAGTCGTGCGCGATATTCGGCGTTACAGAGAGGAACATCAGATAGACGCCCCACCACATCGTAATCTCGCCAAAGTAGTTCGGATGGCGGCCGTGCTTCCACAAGCCCACATTGCAAACACGGCCTTTCTTCTCGCGAATGAACTGGTGAATCTGATGGTCGGCAACCAGTTGCAGCGTGGCAGCACCGATGCAAAGCAAACAAGCCAAGACCGTAAAGACATTTGCGGATAGACCGTATTCTATAATTTTGAAGCCAGGAACCATCGCCATAAACACCACAATCGTCGGCACCATATTCAGTCCGGCGAAGTTGATGATTTGGAAAACGAAGGGGCTCTTTTCCGTTCTGTACTTGGTATAGCGCCAATCCTCAGAATTGAGGTTGCGGAAGGTGTAGGCCCAGTTGCCCGTCAGGCGGATACCCCACCACCAGACGGCAATCAGCAACAGCACGGTCGAGCCTGACCACGAGCCTAACTGGCAGGCGTAAGCCGTCATCATCACCGGAGGCGCCACACTCCAGTAGGGATCATAGACCGACACGTTTTTGAATATCAGTCCGAAAATCCAGACAAAGACCGTTGCGACCACATCGGCCATGAAAAGTCGCCACAGCACGTGCCACGACGCCACACAGGGACATTTGTACGTTGCCCAGCCGACCAAGAAGGCCGCAATATAAATAATGGTAATAATGATAAAACTAAGGGCTCGGGATGATTTCATAACGGATAAATAGTTTCAGGTTTCAAGAGAGGTGACTCGCAACGGCTAACGGCCAATGGAAGCTGCGATGGCTTCGCTGCTGAGCAGGGCTTTTCCGGTATTGGAGAAGAGGGTATCTAACACGGAGTAAGGGATGACGCAGCTGGGTGCGCCTGCTGCATACGGAGCAATTTCATACTCTTGGTACTGGAAGAGAACACCTTTTTCAAGAAAGACCGGCATAGTCTGTGGGAGCGGGAAATAGCCGTTCATAAAACCCTCCTTCAATTCTTGGAATTCTTTGTCATCCATATTAAAAAATGATTTCTGAATCGTACGGGACACCAGTTCGCGCACATCGTCCATACGATTAGACTGGAAGATGTTCCAATCCATACGGCGGCCATCCAGCTTGCGGAAAGTTTGGGCTGCCGTATAATGAGAGCCGTGAGCCCCGCCCAAGTAGGTCTCTTGCAGGCATTGATAGGTCACAAACGTTTCCGTCTCGTACTCCTTGCTAATCTTCACATCATAATCGAACACCATACCAGCAGGCACATCTTGCAAAAACTGCTTACAGAAATTGACTTTGTCTTGCACATAGAAATTCAGCATCTTCTTGCCATCACTCACCTTACCGGAATAGGTGCCGTCCAGCATTTCGGAAATCCATTCCTGAATGCTGTTGACAGCCAGGAAACAGCCATCCTTCGGAAAATCCGCCGAAATAGATGAACAGATTGACACCCCATTCACAGAAATAGAATCTTGCATATTGATGGCTTCCGTTTCAATATCGGCAGGCGCCATCTTGGAAAGCGAGGTGCTGAGACTTTTCTTCACACAGGAAGACATCAGCAAAATCATTGAAATCGAAGTGAGCACACACAGAAAGCGAGTAAGATTAGTCCTTTTCATATCGTAAAAACTTGAGCGGCAAAGATAGTAATTCTGCGCAGATATTTGTAATTGCCGCTTACGTTTATTCACAATCTATTGGTGGAAAAAAGTATTTTTTATGATTTGGAATTCAAAAGAGAATGCGACCTTTGCAATAGGATTTATCAAAATCAAGTCCACTTCTAAAAACTATTTTATCAATTCGTTACTATCGCACCATGACTCGTAAAAAAGACCTCCTTGTTGAAGAACCCACGGATGAAATGCTCTCATCCATTGAAGCCAATCTTGAACAAGAACTCTCTGGCGAAGCCACATCAGAAGATAATTCCGATGAAATCAACTATCCTAAAACGGGTGAAACTTACAATCACAAAGACAAGCTCACATTAGATATTGACGGTCAGCCGGTCACTCGCAAACTCAACGACTGGATTCGCATGGACCCGGTGGCACTGCATAAAGCCATCCTCAGCATTGACTTCCTAATTTCGCGCGATAACTTCCGAATCTTGATGAGCGGGCTTCGTGCCAACCACATCGACTACTATCGGAAATCCGTCGGTTTGGACATCCTCATTGACTTTCCAGGCCAGCCACAACCGCTTGCCGCCAAAGGTCTCTACAACTACGAGCCCGTAAAATTCTACAAATGGTGGGCTGCTAACGAGAAGCAAGTCTATATGACCACACGCGAAAAAATTCAACTTTTCATTAAAGTCGAAAGCATCAAAAAAGGGACTCTGCTAAAACGCCATCAGGAATTTCTCAACAATCTGCGTTCTCCAAAAGCGTAACGCTCTGCTATTCAAATTTAAATTTCCACCTCCGATGGCTCCATAGCCAATAAGACGGGTTTTCACGGATATCTGCTTCCAGCAGTTCCACATAGCGTTGCGTAATCGCATATTGCGGCAAATCGTTTGGATGTTCGGCAATCACTTGCAGATGTACGCGGTATTGCCCCCATCGTACTTTTTCTACATTATAATATAATACTGGAAAATCATATTTGCGGGCGAAATACTCCGCTCCATAAATGACTCCTGTGCGCTGATGCAAGAAATCCGTCACATAGCATTTTTTTTTGCTGTTCGGCGACTGATCGCAAAGCATCATATATGCCACTGGCACATTCGCCTGCGCATAGCGTTCAAAAGTGTCGCGAACCGTATCCGCAAAGACCACTTCCGTGCCATAGCGCGTGCGCACCCGATTGATGAGTTTCTCGAACACCTTGTCCGTATTGGCTTTTCCAACACCCACCCCGTGATGAGCAAACATTTCATCTAAAGCCAAAATCATCCATTCCCAATTGTTATAATGTGATGACATAAGAATCACACTTTTACCCTCTTCGTAAAAACGATTGACGACCTCCGGGCAGTCGCAACGATAACGACGGTGCAACACCTTTCGAGGCAGCAAAAGCATCTTTATCATCTCCACAGCAATCTGCGAAAGATGCGCATAATAACGATTCCGCAACCGACGAAGTTCACGCGATGTTTTCTCGGGGAAGGCATTGCGCAAGTTCATTTCCACCACTTTCCGCCGATAACGCACCACATAGTGCAGCACCAAGTCCAGCACGCCACCCAGCACATACAAGATGCACAATGGCAACAGAGCAAGTATATAACCGATGGCAAAAAGAATATAGGACATGGGGGAGAATTGAGAATTAAGAATTAAGAATTGGGGATTGAGAATTGAGTTCTTTCGAGAAATCCAGAAGTGTATCAAAATGCCATGGGGTGAGGAGCTGTATTTCCTCAAATTCAGGATGACGGATGGCGCCCACGTGTACGGCTTTGACGCCCGCATTTTGGGCGAATTGTATATCCGACAGTGAATCGCCCACCATCACCGATTGGGACAGGTCGATTTCTGGGAAATCGCGAAGGGCCTGCAATGCCATACCCGGTTTAGGTTTGCGACACCCGCAATTATCAGAAGCCAAATGCGGACAGCAATAAATGGCATCCAGGTAGGCGTTCTCGAGCGCCAACTGCTGCTTCATCCAATTATGAACGGCGTCAATTTCCGCCATTGTACAGAGACCCTTGCCGACACATTGCTGGTTAGTCACCAATATCAGCCGGTCAAAATGCGCTCGCAACTGATGTAGGGCCTCAATTGCCCCTTTGTGAAACACAAACTGTTGCGGTTGCATCACATAACCATCAACGATTTGCACATTGACAACCCCATCTCGATCCAAAAAAAGCGTTCGCATATCGTATTAACCTTTTCAAAAAAAACGCTGCAAAAGTACGAAAAAAAGGAACCTCTGTCTCCACCCCACCTTTCTACTTCTCTACTTTTCTACCTTTCTACTTCTCTACCTCTCTACTTCTCAACTTCTCTACCAATCTACTAATCCACTCATCTTCCCTACTCCTTTCATCTCACAGTTCGCAACTCACCTCTCACATTTTTCAAAATTAATATGTACTTTTGCACACTTTTTATAATATGACTATACAAGACATACAATCACAATTTTGCTCTAAGGAAATTGAGCAAATTGTTTCCACTCTCCAATCCAACGGAGAACACAAATCACTAAATCTCAGTGGTTTGATTGGTTCCTCTTATGCTTTGCTCGCGGCGAATGTTGCCAAGGAGACACATAGAAACCAACTTTTCGTATTATCCAATAAAGAGCGTGCCGCTTTCTTTTTCAACGACCTTGAAAAGTTGTTGAACGACCGCCATGTCGAATTGCCGAACAAGCGTGTTCACTACCTGCCTTCTTCGTACAAAAGAGCACACACTGCCGCCGAACTCGACAATTCCAATGTGAAACTGCGTGCCGAAATCGTCAATAAGATTTCCAAACATCCGGACAACGACTACATCATCGTCACTTACCCAGAAGCGCTGGCAGAGAAAGTAGTCACCCAACAATTTGTGACCAAGAACTCCTTCACCATCCGCAAGGGTTGCGAAATCTCCACAGACACCTTCTTGCAATATCTATACGAATTCGAATACCTGCAAGAAGATTTCGTCTTTGAGCCCGGTCAATTTGCATGGCGTGGCAGCATTTTCGATATTTTCTCCTTTTCCGAAGAGCATCCCTATCGTATTGAATTGGATGGGGACCGCGTAGAATCTATCCGTGTCTTCAATCCTGAGACTCAGTTGTCCATTCGCGAAGAAGAGGAAATTCACATCATGCCGCAAATCGCGTCCCACAACATTGACGAACAGCGCATTTCATTCTTAGATTTCATCCCTGGCGACAGCATTATCTGGATGACTGACCCGCACGACATATCCTCGCAAATCCAGCATCTTTACAAAACAGTACAAGAAGAATTCGAAAATGCCGCGCAAAATCCGTCCTGTCCCGACCATGAAGAACGCATCCACGATGTGGGCCAACTGCTCATTTCTGGGCGCGACTTCACCAATGCCATCCCCAAATTCTCCCATTGTACCATCAACGCTTCTGAAGAGCAAAGCGATTTGCAATTGGATTTCGGCATCAAGCCGCAAAACAACTTCGGGCGCAGTTTCGACTACCTATTCTTAGAATGGGTGGACAACATGGAGAAGGGGATCCAAAGCATTTTTCTTTCTGAAAGTCAATCGCAACTCGACCGTCTTTTCAAAATCATGTTGGACATGTTGGAGAAATTCAACAAGCAGAATGAAACCAACTACAAAATAGAACCGCTCTATTACCCTATTCGGGCGCTCCTGCATGAGGGTTTTCGCGATGAAGCCCGCAAAATCGCCATCTACACCGACCACCAATTCTTGGAAAAATACGAGCGTATCGTCATCCGCGACCGCTACAAGAAAAGTGAGGCCTTCACACTGAAGGAAATTTACGATTTGCAGCCTGGCGATTATGTGGTACACATCAACTTTGGCATCGGCATCTATCAAGGACTCGAAAAAACCGAAATCAACGGCAAAGAGCAAGAAGTCATCAAGTTGACTTACAAAGACGGAGACATCCTCTATGTCAGCATTCACTCTTTGCACAAAATCAGCAAATATGTAGGCAAAGACGGCACTGCGCCAACATTGCACCGTCTGGGGTCTGGCACCTGGGAGCGAGTCAAAGAGCGCACCAAGAAGCGCGTCAAGGAGATTGCCATCGACCTCATCAAACTCTACTCTGAACGCAAAGCACGCAAGGGTTTCGCATACTCGGCAGACACCTACATACAAACAGAGTTGGAGGCCTCTTTCATCTACGAAGACACACCAGACCAAATCAAGACGCTCAACGATGTCAAAAACGACATGGAAAGTGTCCATCCAATGGACCGGCTCATCTGCGGTGATGTGGGATTCGGCAAGACAGAAATCGCCATCCGCGCCGCATTCAAAGCCGTCTGCGACAGCAAGCAAGTGGCCGTGCTCGTGCCCACCACCGTGCTCGCCCTACAGCATTACACCACCCTCCGCGATCGTCTGGCCAACATGCCCTGCACGGTAGAATACGTCAATCGTTTTAAGACCAATAAAGAAATCAAAGAGATTCTAAAACGCGTCAAAGAGGGGAAAGTCGACATTCTCATAGGAACGCATCGGATTCTTAGCAAAGATGTTGCATTCAAGGATTTAGGACTGCTCATCATCGACGAAGAGCAGAAGTTCGGCGTTGCCGCCAAAGAGAAGCTGCGTGAAATCCGAGTTACGGTGGACACGCTGACCATGTCGGCCACGCCTATTCCGCGCACGCTGCAATTCTCCCTGATGGGCGCACGCGACATCTCCGTCATCGCCACCCCACCGCCCAACCGCCAGCCCATCCAAACAGAAGTTCATGTCTTTGACGAAGATATCCTACGCGAAGCCATCCAATTTGAGTTGGACCGCGGCGGACAAGTATTTTTCGTACACAACAAAATCCAAGATATCCAAGAGCTGTCTGGACTCATTCAGCGTTTAGTGCCCAATGCCCGCATTGCCACAGGGCACGGACAAATGGACGGCGAAGATTTGGAGCGTATCATGACAGACTTCATCAACGGACATTACGATGTGCTCGTCTCCACCACAATTGTGGAATCCGGGTTGGACATCGTCAATGCGAACACCATGATCATCAACGACG
>JAKSMD010000099.1 GCA_024400815.1 Bacteroidales bacterium
GAATGAAAAGGGAGGTGCCATTCTTTGCGGGCAACAGATTAAGAGCCAAGCCCAAATGCCGATCGAAATACGGTGCTGACGAAGTTCTCTGCATCGATGAACCCGAAATGAAGGACTATTTGACCGAACAATATTCACAAGCCATCCACCAAGTGGTAATGAAGTATAACCCAAGCATCTTGATGATTGGCGCTACCACGATTGGTCGTGACCTCGCTCCGAGATTGGCTTGTCATCTCAACACCGGTTTGACTGCTGACTGTACCCGTTTGGAAATTTCAGAAGAAGGTGAATTGATGATGACTCGTCCTGCTTTCGGCGGTAACTTGATGGCTACCATTATGTGCACTAACCACCGTCCGCAAATGAGCACGGTTCGTCCTGGTGTTATGCAAAGAATCCAACGCGATGCTTCACGCAAGGGTGAAGTTATTGATTTCAAACCGACATTCGATGCTTCCAAGTTTAAAGTTCGCTTGGTTAAGAATGTTAAGGAAGACAAGGGCAAAGTTGACATTACAGAAGCTAAGATCCTCGTATCTGGCGGACGTGGCGTTGGTTGCAAAGAAGGTTTTGAAAAACTCCATGCTTTGGCCGAAACTTTCCCGAATGCTGAAGTTTCCTCTTCACGTGCAATGGTTGACGCAGGCATTATTGACCATGACCGTCAGGTTGGTCAGACGGGTAAGACCGTGCGTCCAGACCTCTACCTCGCACTCGGTATTTCTGGTGCTATCCAACACTTGGCTGGTATGGAAGAGTCTGATCTTATCATTGCCGTCAATAAGGATAAATATGCTCCTATCTTCGGTGTTGCTGACTTAGGTATTGTATGCGACCTTAACAAGGTTGTTCCTTTGCTTACGGCTCGACTCGCCAAAGAAATTAAAAAATAATGATTGAAATTCGCAATGTCGAAAAGAGTTACGGCAACTTGCACGTACTCAAAGACATCAATCTTACAATAGACAACTCCAAGGTGGTAACGATTGTCGGCCCTTCCGGGGCCGGCAAGTCCACCTTGTTGCATTTAATAGGCACATTGGACAAGCCAGACAGTGGTGAAATCGTTATTGACGGCACCTCTTTGCGTCAGCTTTCTGATGACCAGATGTCCGCTTTCCGCAATCAGCATATCGGATTTGTCTACCAATTTCATCATCTGCTGCCTGAATTTACAGCTGCTGAGAATGTGGCATTGCCTGCTATGATTGCTGGACAGAGTAAGAAAGATGCCTTGGCGCGCGCCACGGAGTTGTTGGATTTTCTCAAGTTGAAAAATCGTGTGGATCATAAACCCAATGAACTTTCTGGCGGCGAACAGCAACGTGTGGCAGTAGCTCGTGCGCTGATGAACAACCCTGAACTTATTCTTGCAGATGAGCCTTCCGGAAATTTGGATACCGAGAATGCTAAGAAACTGCACCAACTCTTTTTCGATTTACGAGATCAGTTCAAACAGACTTTTATTATTGTCACTCATAATGAAGAATTGGCAATGCTTTCGGATAGAAAGATTGTGCTTCAAGATGGACAAGTGCTAAATACTTAATCAATTTTCTAACACAGATGAAAACTATCCAAAAAATCACCGTTATTATAGCTATTAGCTGCTTGGCAATCTTTGGGGGCGGCTGTGGCTTAGCAAAGGTTATCAACTTGGTTAACTGTAAATTCAGTATGGCCAATGTTTCTGACATCACTTGGGCTGGTATCAATCTTAGCAACATTAAAGGCGTTTCCGATTTGTCTTTGGCAAATGTTCAAAAAGCTGCCACTGCGATTAAAAATAAAGATTTCAATGTCAGCTGCAATGTAAATGTCAATGTGAAGAATGTTACCCAAAAACCTGCAAAATTGTTTGCTTTCGATTACGAACTATTTTTGGAGAACGCCTTGTTGGCGACGGGCAGCAGTAAAGAAAAGACGTTTGACATCACACCTGCTAGCACGGTTGTCGTTCCTGTTCCTGTGAAAGTGAACATTGTAGATATCGTTAAAAATGGCGAAGTCGGCAATATCATTAATTTTGCCAAAAATTTGATGGATTACGGCACGGGCGAAGAATCCAATATCAAAGTAAAGCTCACACCGTACGTTGGTGCCGGTAACAAAAGCACTAAATTGGCACCGATTACGCTTAATAAAACATTCCAGTAAAATTAGGCCATTCACTTTTCATTTGTGATTGTCCATCATTCAAAAATCAATTACATAAAAAAACTATGATTCAACGAATTCAATCTATTTTCTTGCTTATCGCAGCTATAGTTCCAATCGTTTTGTTATTCATTCCGTTGGGCTATGTGGATACTTTGTCCGCACAATATGTTTATAATTCCGTATGCTTGAAGTTCAACATACCTGATGGTCATGCGGTCATTCGCTTGTACTATATCGCTTTTTGTCTGATTCTCTGCTCGGGTTTGTCCCTGGTGGCATTGTTTTCTTATAAAAAGCGTTCTCGCCAAGTTCAGATTGTCTCCATTACAATGATTGTTTACTTGGTTACACTGATGCTGATGTTATGGGTTTGTCCTGACCTCGTCTTTAAGAAATTCTTTGCAACTAAGAATGAAGTCATGACGGCATTCACATACGCTCATAAAGCTTTGTTGATTTCCTTAATTTTTGTTGAAGCCATCTGCTTGTTCCTGGCCAATAGATTCATTAAGAAAGATGAAGCGTTGGTTCGCGCTGCAGATCGACTCAGATAATCGGCAAATGGATTCCATAAAAAAAAGACTCCCTTGGGAGTCTTTTTTTTATGCTATAGATACCACGCTTGTATTTTTATACCGGACAACAATAAAAAATAACAGTCACAATAAAGACATTAGCATTGCGATTTTTCAACTATTTTCTGCCAACTTGTATATAGTTTTTTATTTTTTTTTAAGTTTGCATATCCTTTATATTATTTATTACAATATATGAATTATAAGATTTCCAAAGGGTTAGACATTGTTTTGAAGGGCAAGGCCATAGATACGGACTTGAATTTCGTTTTGTCTGATTCTTTTTATGTAAAACCGGATGACTTTCGTTGGCTGAAACCAAAACTGTTGGTCAATGAAGGAGATATGCTCGAAGTTGGTACTCCTTTGTTTGCGGACAAGCAGGATGAACGTATTGTTATTGTCTCGCCCATCAAGGGACAGGTAGTTCGCATTGTTCGTGGTGAAAAACGTGCGATACAAGCAGTGACCCTGCGCCGTGCTGATGAAACGGCCGTAACACGTCAAATTGATTTCCCAGAACCAAAGGACGGACGGACAATTCGACAGTTGATGCTTCAATATGGTTTGTGGCCTTGCTTGCGCCAGCGCCCATACGCCACCATCCCTTGTCCGGATGCAATCCCAAAATCGGTATTCATATCTTGCTTTGACTCCAGTCCGTTAGCACCTGAATATTCTATTTTGCTACGCGGCAAGGAGGTCTTTTTCCAGCATGGCATTTCGGTTTTGCAAATGGCATCCGAACAGGCACCGATTCATCTATGTATGAAGCAAGGTGCTGATAATAAAATTTTTGAAAGCATAGACAATGTTGCCAAACACTATTTCAGTGGACCACACCCTGCAGGAAATGTGGGCACTCAAATTCATCGAATAGCTCCGATTGATAAGGGCGATGTGGTTTGGTATCTTACCCCACAAGAGGTGGCCCGCATTGGTAGATTTTTCATGGCCCATGTGCTCGGTTTTGAACAACGGGCAGCTTTGACAGGCCCGGCCGTAGCCCATACGGGTTATTTCAACACTGTATATGGTGCGGATTTGTCCGCTCTGTTTGCGAATAGATTGTCAGTGGAAACGGTGCGTTGTATCAGTGGTAATGTTTTGACTGGCATTCAGTTGGCGGATATTCCAACCCTTCGTTTCCATGACCATCAGGTTACGGTTGTTGAGGAAGGTGGCCAACGCGAATTTATTGGCTGGCTGCTGCCGGGATTCAAAAAATGGAGCTTTTCGCACACCTATACATCCTGGCTGATGAAAAACAAAACCTATGAGCACAATACCTCCTTGCATGGCGGGCGACGCACATTCATGATGACAGATGTCTACGACAAGGTCTTTCCGTTCGATATTATTCCGTTGGCATTGCTCAAAGCATGCTATGTTAAAGATATTGAACAGATGGAAGAGTTGGGCATTTATGAGGTTGACGACGAGGATTTCGCCTTGTGTGAAGTGGTTTGCCCATCTAAAATGGAGTGTCAAAAGATTGTCAGAGACGCACTTATAGAATTGAGAATGGATAATTGATAATTAAGAATTGAGCATGAAAAATACGAAATTCAACGCGCTTTTTGAAGCCATAGATTCGTTTTTGCGGACGCCCGCCACGGTGACAACCCAAGGCAGTCATATTCGTGACGCAGTCGATATGAAGCGTATTATGATAACCGTGATGATCGCCCTTTGTCCGGCCTTGTTGTTTGGATTATGGAATGTCGGTTATCAGCATTTTATACGTCTAGGGTATGACACCACCGTCTTCGGGTGTTTATGGTATGGATTTTTGAAATGGCTTCCTTTAGTTATTGTCACTTATGTCAGCGGACTTGCCATTGAAGTATTGTTTGCGCAGCTTCGTAAAGAGGAGGTGGCAGAAGGTTTCTTCGTGACGGGCTTCATTATTCCGATGATTATGCCGCCTGATGTTCCGCTTTGGATTGTAGCTGTTGCTACGGCCTTTTCGGTATTGTTTGCCAAAGAAGTGTTTGGCGGTACGGGTTATAATTTTTTGAATCCGGCCTTGGTGGCGCGCGCATTTGTGTTTTTTGCCTATCCGTCAGTAATCTCTGGCGACTCAGTATGGGTTTCTCATGCGCCACAAGATGCCATAACGGGCGCTACGCCGTTGGCAATGGTTATGAATGGCAATGTGGAGGCAATGCCTTCCATGTTGGATATGTTCATTGGCACAATACCGGGGTGTATTGGTGAAACCTGCAAAATAGCTATCTTGTTGGGTGCCCTGATTCTCCTTGTCACGCAAGTGGCCGACTTGCGTATCATGTTGTCTGTGCTCATCGGCGGTTATGTGACGGCAGTGGCTTTCCGCGTAGGTGGTCTATGTGCGGTTCCTGGATATCAGCAATTGCTCATGGGCGGATTCCTCTTTGGCGCCGTTTTCATGGCTACGGATCCTGTAACCGCTGCCCATACTCAAACGGGTAAATATGTATACGGACTTTTGATTGGCATCTTGGCCATCATCATTCGGGTACTCAATAAGGGGTATCCAGAAGGTATGATGCTCGCCATCTTGCTGATGAATATTTTTGCCCCGCTCATTGACTATTGTGTGGTTCAAGCAAACATCAAGAAGCGTAAAAAAAGAGTGTTGAATACTAAATAGCTGGTTTATGAAAAATTTTAGCAATACTTATATATTTTTATATGTCAGTGCGTTAGTGTTGATAATTGCAGTGGGATTGTCGGTGGTTTCCATCGGCTTGAAACCCAAGCAAGAAGCCAACAAACAAGCTGAGAAAGCACAGCAGATCTTGAAAGCAGCGGGGTATAATGTGGAACGTACGCAGGCCATTGCCCTTTTTGAATCCGTTGCCAAACCCTATCCTCAAAATGGGGAACGCGAGAAGTATGCTATTCGGTGTGCTGATGGCACGACGGGCATGGTGGTTTCTCTTTCAGGCAAAGGCTTGTGGGGCGCCATCTGGGGCTATGCGGTTTTGTCATCCGACAACACAACCATCAAAGGTGTCTCGTTTTCTCACAAATCAGAAACCCCTGGATTGGGCGCGAAGATTTCGGAAGATGATTTCACCCAGCGCTTTGTGGGCAAGAAACTGTATGATGAAAATGGACAATTTGTCTCCGTGCGCGTAATGCCGAAGGGCAAGTATGGAGATGTTAAGGAAGTCAATCGTGTAGATGCGATTTCCGGTGCCACGATTACTTCAAGAGGAGTGGATGCGATGCTTTCTAAACAATTGTTAATAGATAATAGATAATTGGTAATTATGAAAAAATATTTAGGTCCGCTTAGTAAAGACAATCCCATATTGGTACAGATATTGGGTGTATGTTCCGCATTGGCGGTAACGGCTCAAATGAAACCGGCTGTGGTCATGGCCTTATCCGTGACGGTCGTCTGTGCCTGTTCTAATTTTATTATATCGTTAATGCGCAACACGATACCGCCACGCATTCGTATTATCGTGCAATTGTTGGTCGTATCGTTCTTCGTAATCTTGGTTGACCAAGTGCTGCAAGCGGTGCTCTACGACGTCAGCAAGATGCTTTCCGTATTTGTAGGATTAATTATCACCAACTGCATCATCATGGGCCGACTAGAAGCGTTTGCACTGTCGCATAAGCCGTTCCCGTCTTTTATGGATGGCGTCATGAACGGATTGGGATATGGTTTGGTGTTGGTAATCGTTTCCTTCTTCCGTGAGTTGCTTGGTTCGGGCACCCTCTGGAATCATCCCGTTATTCCGCAATCTATGTATAATGCGGGGTATCTCAATAACGGCCTCATGATACTGCCGCCTATGGCATTGATTTTGGTCGGTACGCTCATTTGGATAAAAAACGCTAAACTTGGTAAAGCAAAATGAAAGAAATAGTTGACATTTTCGTACGCTCGGTATTTATCGACAATATGATATTCGCATACTTCTTGGGTATGTGTTCCTATTTGGCAGTTTCTAAGAATGTGAAAACGGCCTTTGGTTTGGGCACCGCAGTATGTTTCGTATTGGCCATTACGGTTCCTGTAAACTATCTGATAGACAAATTCTTATTGCGCGATGGTGCATTGTCGTGGTTGGGGCCACAATTCGCAAATGTGGATTTGTCATTCTTGAGTTTGATTATTTTTATTGCCGTTGTAGCGGGCATAGTCCAATTATTGGAGATGATCATAGAGCGCTATCTTCCTGCCTTAAATATGGCATTAGGCATATTCTTGCCGTTGATTGCCGTTAACTGTGCCATCTTGGGCGGTTCGCTTTTTATGCAAGAACGCAATTTTCCAACGGTTATTCACAGTTTTTCCTATGCGATAGGTTCTGGTTTGGGCTGGTTGTTAGCGATTGTGGCTTTTGCTGCTATCCGCGAACGCCTCAAGTATTCTAATATTCCCGAACCTTTGCGCGGCAATGGCATTGCCTATATTATCACGGGCTTGCTCGGCATTGGTTTTATGGCATTTTTGGGTATTTAATTATTATTGATAATTTTACAACATACGATACGATGCAGATATTGACAATTCTTGCGGCCGTGCCCATATTTTAGGTTGAAATTTGGATCTATGGGGCAAAGAAGATTTAAGCTG